>NZ_JJNY01000006.1:0-30552 GCF_000690035.1 Pseudoalteromonas sp. S3431 | reverse complement strand
TAAAAATGGGGGGATTACCGATCTTTTATCAAAATTTGAAAATCGTCCGAAATAAATTCAAGCTTTTTTTCTTTGACATTCTTTTCTTGAATGCGTGCATGAGCATGAATCTCATGCTTAGCTATTCTTGGAGTGATAAATATCCACTGCCGAATTATACAATCTCCTAAATGCTTCACTAACTCTTTTTCATTTATAGAAAGCTTGCCTATGTCCTTAGTTATTTTATCTCTCTGCTTTTGATAAAGCGTTTTAGTATCATAATCTTCATTAGGGCAATAACATTGAATAGCGATGCCATCCAATAGCACAACCCCTTCAATACCAAGATCTCCTGGTGAAGCAATCATTTCTTGATAAGTGTCATGTTTTTTCTTAAAAACTAACTGAATAAGACTTTCCCAGCTATTTCCATCTAATGGACCAATATCAGTTTGAATCATATGCTCCAAGCCCTCTAATTAATTGCATAAAATTATTCCTTAACTTCCCCGTGATCACACTAGAAAGATATAAATTGATGAGTAATCACTGGCATGGATGTAAGTTAAGCCGTGACTTCATAATGGATGGCGAATACAAGGCGCTTACGTTCACATCAATTTTTAACTTGAGGACACAGTGTGATCCTCTGGTGCGCCGTGGGATTCCATAAGGTAGACGGCGGTGTTTACCCTTTGGTTGCCATCGCCAACGCGATATAACTTCGAATAGAAGTTTTAAGATCCCTAAACTCATACGCCAAAACACCAATTTATGAGCGCGATATAAAATCGCACCTACATATTAATTACACCGAAATTTAAAAGCTTCGCTTTTCGCGCGAGCAAGCTTTGCGCCTACAAGTCAAAAACGCGAGATAAACTCCCGCCTGCACTTATAAACACCAATCTACCAACACACACCAATTCCCAGTGATCACACCTGAAACGATCGTAATGATTAGTAATTTACAGCATGGATGCTGTAAAAAGCATAGCTTGGCCATGGATGGCCTATCTACGCTGGTTACGTTCACATCATTCACGTAAGTTGAAGATACAGTGTGATCCTCGGGTGCGCCGTGGGATTCCAAAGGGCGGTCGGCGGCAGCCGCCCTTTGGTTGCCATCGCCAACGCGATATAACCTCGAATAGAGGTTTTTAAATCCTTTAAACCCACATCAAAACACCAATTTATGAGCGCGATATAAAATCGCACCTACACATTAATTACACCGAAATTTAAAAGCTTCGCTTTTCGCACGAGCAAGCTCAGCGCCTACAAGTTAAAGCACGACGTAAAATCGTGACTACATTCATAAACACCAATCTACCAACACACTCCAATTCCCCGTGATCACACCTGAAACTTGAGTTAATGATGAGTAATTTACAGCATGGCGGAATTTTGTTCCCGACAAATTCCAAGTACCTAAATCCCTTTAGGCAATGCTGTAAAAAGCGTAGCTTGGCCATGGATGGCCTATCTACGCTGGTTACGTTCACATCATTAACGTAAGTTAAAGCTACAGTGTGATCCTCGGGTGCGCCGTGGGTGACGAGTGACCGAAGCGAAGCTTCGCAGCACGAGGAAGTGGAAGCATGGATGCTGACAGGAACCCAGCTTCATGGACGAATTACCTCGTACAATGTCAAAATATCTCTCAAATGCCGCCCTTTGGTTGCCATCGCCAACGCGATAAAATCTCGAATAGAGGTTTTTAATCCGCGCCTTTAAATCCCACGCAAAAAACAACTTATGAGCGCGATGTAAAATCGCACCTACATATTAATTACACCGAGATTTAAAAGCTTCGCTTTTCGCGCGAGCAAGCTCTGCGCCTACAACCCAAAAGCGCGAGATAAACTCACGCCTACATTTATAAACACCAATCTACCAACACACTCCAATTCCCCGTGATCACACCTGAAACTGAGTTAATGATGAGTAATTTACAGCATGGCGGAATTTTGTTCCCGACAAATTCCAAGTACCTAAATCCCTTTAGGCAATGCTGTACAAAGCGTAGCTTGGCCATGGATGGCCTATCTACGCTGGTTACGTTCACATCATTAACGTAAGTTGAAGACACTGTGTGATCTTCGGGTGCGCCGTGGGTGACGAGTGACGGAAGCGAAGCTTCGCAGCACGAGGAATTGGAAGCATGGATGCTGACAGGAACCCTGCTTCATGGACGAATTACCTCGTACAATGTCAAAATATCTCTCAAATGCCGCCCTTTGGTTGCCATCGCCAACGCGATATAACCTCGAATAGAGGTTTTTAATCCCTTTAATCCTCTGAATCCCACGCAAAAAAAACTTATGATCGCGATATAAAATCGCACCTACACATTAATTACATCGAAGTTTAAAAGCTTCGCTTTTAACGCCAGCAAGCTGAGCGTCTACAATACACAGCGCGATATAAAATCGCACCTACATATTAATTACGTCGAAACTCAAAAGCTTCGCTTTTAATGCCAGCAAGCTGCGCGTCTACAATACACAGCGCGATATAAAATCGCACCTACACATTAATTACGTCGAAACTCAAAAGCTTCGCTTTTAACGGTTGCTGTAAGTAACTGCTTGCCAACTCTGCCAGCTCTGGGCTTGAATCAAACGCACTTACAGTGAAACCCTGCGCTTTAAAAAATGCGGCATCGCGTGCACTGCCACAACCGGCATCTAAAATACTCCCGTGTTGTGCAACGTGCGGTAAAAACTCAGCATAAAGCGCCGACATATCAACGTTTAGTGTTGAGTCGCTAAAGGCTTTGGCATTTTGGTTGTAATAAGTAAGCGTGGCGTTTGACACGAGACTCACCGCTCCTTGGCTAATCGTTTAACAGCTAAGGCACTGTTAATACTGCATTCATTATTTGTTCAATCTACAGGAACAAGTGCATTAAATACAGGCTTAATAAGTAGAAATTTTTAAATTAATACGCTGTTATTATTAAGCGCTGATGTGAGTACTAAGCGCGACATAAATCACGCTTAGTGCTTTTTACGCGTTTAGTTATTACTTTTTTCTTAGCCAAAAAAGACTCGCGGGAACCGAAATCCATGCCTGTTTACCTAACGACTCAAGGTAAACACCCACCTCTTCTTTACTGCCTGGGCTGTAATATGGTGGCTGTTGTTCTTTTAGTTTTTCTTGGCCGGTGAGTATTTTGGTAAAGTGTTTATTTTGCTGCTGGAGGATTTTTTTGTAATCGTTTGCGGGTTTTGAATCGCCATGCATTACAAAAGCACTTAGCGCACGGCTTGCTGTGGCGTGTAGTTCTTGAAAATCAAAGTCGGCTAATAAAGCCTCTAACTTCTCCCACTCTTTATTTATAATTAGGCAGTTCATTAATAAAAAGCGGTTTGCTTGATTATCGTTTGGGTTTAGCTTTAGTAACTCTTCGAGTTCTGATTGTGCTTTTACGGTATAACCATGCAGTGCGTGTATTTTTGCTCGATGCGCGCGAAGCATCATATAGGGGCGAGTTTCTTGTAGTCCCCAAAAATGCCCAGCGTTGTCTTTAATAAATTGCTTAGTTATAAGCCCACCTTCCATGATTTCTAGCAACATTTGCATTGGCTCAAGTGCTTTTAGCTCTGTATCGGCGAGTACAAGTCCAAGTAATTCATCAAGCTCATCTAACTCATTTGGTTCTTCGTCTAAAAAGCTGTTGTTAAATACAGCCTCATCTTCGTCACTTAAAGTTAGGTCGTTACTAAATCGAAGTTCAAAAATAGCGTCGGCCATAAAATAAACATAATTACGTTTATATTCTTGGGCGTTATATTGGGCAAATTCACCAAATTCTTTTGCTGCTGCTTTTTCACTAGAAAATGCTTTTAAAACGCTGTTTAGGTTATTAAGGGCCTGTTTTTGCTCTGCATCAAGCATACGCTTATTTATATGTTTAAGCGCCTGTAAAACCCCTTTACAGTAACTTGGTAGAGGCATATTCGGTTTAAGTGAATCACGGTAATCTTGTTTAGATAGGCTACACTTAGCAGGCATTTTTAATTCGTTTTGAATTACTTTTTCCATGCACTGGTTATACAGAGCCATTAAGCTTTCTAAGTATTTTAGTTCAGTCGCATTTTGAACATTAAGATCTCCAAATAGATCTGGTTGCCACTCACTAGGGTTAAGCATTTGTGGTAATACACCCAACCCCATTAAATAACCCTGAATAAAGTAATAATCTGGTTTTTTAGTGCTCAATTCACTGAGTTTTACAACATCGTTACGTATTTTGGTTGGCGACATAACTTGCTCTACTATTCATAAATTTATTTGTAGTGTACCGATTGATAAAGTTAGCAACAATATTTTTTCTTAAGTTTATAAAATAAGTGCAATTGTTAAACTTAAACGCTCAGCTACCTTTCTCTGCTTAGTGAGCTATTTACATTTTTACACAACCCCAGCACTAAAATGCTCAAGCTAGTTTATACTGTATTAAAAACAAACAATAATTAATTGTATTAGAGGCGTAATGAATAAACTAATAACCCTATTTATTTGCTTAATTTTTAACGTGTCGCCTACTGTGTTTGCTTGCGAAAGAACTTTAAGTGTTGCATCGCACGATGCATTTTGGCCGCCATATGTGTTAGGTATTAATGGTGAATTACAAGGCGCAGAGGTAGATGCACTTAACATTATATTTGCCGGCTCGCCTTTTTGTTTTAAGGTTGAATTGCTGCCTAATTCAAAGCGCGCTTTTGTTGAGCTTAAACATGGCCGAATTGATTTAGGCTGGGCGGCTAGCTATACCGATAATCGTGCTAAATATGTTCATTTTAGTGAAAGTTACCGTACGGAGGTAATGCGTTTATACGAAAACAAAAATAACCAGCACAATGTTGATAGCTTAGAAGATATTTTTAAACAAGGCCTTACTGTAGGCGCTAACTTTGGTAGTTATTACGGTGAAGAATTTGAACAATATAAAACAACGTATAAAAAACAAATTGAGTACACCAGCGCAGTGAGCAAGCGCTTCGAAATGCTTAATAAGCAACGTATTGATTTTGCAATTGAAGATGAGCTAGCGAGTGCTTATTTTATTAAACGAAGCTCAAACTTAGCACCGGTTAAAAATATCAAATTTATAAATAAAGACGCAATACATTTAATGCTAAGCAAAGATACGGTGTCGGTTGAAGAGCTTGAAGTAATAAATAAACACATAAAAAACAATCAAACGGCACTTAAGGCGCTATTTGAGTAATGTTTAATTGCCAGCTATAACCGCAAGCGCAATTAATTGGAGTGTAATGAAAACTATAATAGTCGTTTTTGCTGTATTACTGTTAAGTACCTTTAATACGCAAGCATGTAATAAAACTTTTGAAGTTGGCACAAATGAAAATTACTGGCCTCCTTATGTTGAGCTAAAAAACGGGGTGTTGTCGGGTATTGAAATTAACGTTATAAAAACGTTGTTTAAAGGCTCCCCTTTTTGCTTGAAATTTAGCGTATTACCTAGCTCTTTACGCGCACAAGAAGAGTTAAAGCAAGGCCGTATAGATATTATGTTTGCGGCAACTAAAACTAAAAAACGAAGCAAATTTGCGTATTTTAGCCAAAGCTACCGTGACGAGGTTATGCTGCTTTATAAAAATACGCTTTCCCCTAATTTAAGTTCAATTGAACAACTATTTAGCCAAGGCTTTAGTATTGCCGTTAATCGAGGTAGTTATTATGGCGCGCAGTTCGAGCAACTTAAAAAAGCATATCCTAAGCAAGTTGTGCTTATTTCGACTGCCGATAAGCGCTTTGAAATGCTCAATAAACAGCGGGTAGATTTTGTGATTGAAGACGCTTTGTCGGGGCTGTTTTTTTTAAAACAATCATTAAATATTGAACCGGTTACTAATATGGCATTTTTTAACAAAGCCCCTGTGCATTTAATGCTGAGTAAAAAAACGGTTACGCTTGATGAACTATCGGTTATTAATCAATTAATTCAAAAAAATAAAAAGGCCACAGAACGTATTTACCAAACTTATTAACTGTTTTGAGCTGTAAAATCACTTATCGCTATCTGTTTTTGCTTTAATTTAAAGCGCCTTTTATCTTCCCTTCCTCTTGGCTGATCTGTATAATTCGCCAGCTAATTTACCCTATTGTCTGGTTCTTGTTTGTGGCGTGTTGCTGCAGCGTACTCCTGTCAGTACTTATCTAGGATTACCTTTTTTGATCTCCACCGCAAATATTACGATGCAGTTTGGCGCAGAGCCGTTGTTTGAAAACATTTCAGCTAAATTTGGTAACGGTAACCGTTACGGTTTAATTGGCGCTAACGGTTGCGGCAAGTCGACTTTCATGAAGATTTTAAGCGGGGCGCTTGTGCCAAGCGCGGGTAATGTATCTATTACTCCAGGGTTAAAAGTAGGTAACCTAAGCCAAGACCAGTTTGCCTTTGAAGAGTATAGCGTTGTAGACGCTGTAATTATGGGTGACGTTGAGCTTTGGAAAGTAAAGCAAGAACGCGAACGTATTTACTCTTTGCCAGAAATGAGCGAAGACGATGGTATGAAAGTAGCTGAACTTGAAAGCGTATTTGCTGAAATGGACGGTTACACGGCAGAAAGCCGCGCTGAAGAAATTTTGCTAGAAGCGGGTATCGATAAAGAATTTCATTATGGATTAATGGCAAACGTTGCACCTGGTTGGAAGTTACGTGTGCTTTTAGCACAAGCGTTATTTGCAAACCCAGACATACTGCTACTCGATGAGCCTACCAATAACTTGGATATTCATACAATTACGTGGCTTGCCAACGAGCTTAACAAGCGTAAATGTACGATGATTATTATTTCGCATGACCGTCACTTTTTAAACTCTGTATGTACACATATGGCCGATATAGATTATGGCGAGCTGCGTATTTATCCTGGTAACTACGAGAAGTTTTTAGAAGCAGCAGGGCTGCAGCGCGAGCAACTTTTAGCTGAAAATGCTAAAAAGAGCGCTGAAATTGACGAGCTACAAGACTTTGTTAACCGTTTTGGTGCTAATGCTTCAAAAGCAAAACAAGCAAGTTCACGCGCTAAAAAAATGGATAAAATTAAACTTGATGAAGTTAAATCGTCAAGTCGTATGAGTCCATCGCTTTCGTTTGACGAAGGTAAAAAAATGTATCGTCAAGCGCTTGAAGTTAACAAGCTTGGCCATGGTTTTGATAGCGAAAAGTTATTCACTGGCGGCGACCTACTACTAGAAGCTGGCGCTAAGCTTGCTGTTATTGGCGAAAACGGGGTAGGTAAAACTACTTTTTTACGTTGTTTAGTTAACGAGCTTAAAAGTTTAGAGGGTGAAATTAAATGGTCTGAAAATGCGACCTTTGGTTACTGCCCGCAAGACAGCACTAAAGATTTTGATAACGATTTAACCTTGTTTGATTGGATGTCGCAGTGGCGCACAGTTAATCATAACGATTTAATGGTACGCGGCATGCTGGGTCGTTTGTTGTTTACAGCTGACGATTCAAATAAAAAAGCGCGCAACTGTTCGGGTGGTGAAAAAAACCGTTTGTTATTCGGTAAGTTAATGATGCAAGACGTTAACGTTCTTGTTATGGACGAACCAACTAACCACATGGATATGGAAGCCATTGAAGCGCTTAACAATGCGCTTAAAGACTTTGAAGGCACGCTAATTTTTGTAAGCCATGACCGTGAGTTTGTATCGTCATTAGCGACGCGTATCATTGATATTAAAGATAAAAAAGTAATCGACTTCCAGGGTACGTTTGACGAATACCTTTCAAGTTGTGAAGAGAAAAAAGCGTAAATTTTTCTCATTACTTTTAAAAACGGTGCTAAATTTAGCGCCGTTTTTTTATGGGTGGTAAATAGTGAATTTGGGCATTTTTGCATAACCCCTGTAGACGCGCAGCTTGCTGGCGTGTAAAAACGTAGTTTTTAGGGTATTAAGTAATTAGAAGCCTTGCTTCTCACGTGAGCAAGCTCTACGTCTACAAGTCATATTCTGAAACCGGGGTATAAACCCTGTAGACGCGCAGCTTGCTGGCGTACAAAAACGCAGTTTTTAGGGTATTAAGTAATTAGAAGCCTTGCTTCTCACGTGAGCAAGCTCTACGTCTACAAAACATATTCTGAAACCTTGGTATAACCCCTGTAGACGCGCAGCTTGCTGGCGTGTAAAAACGCAGTTTTTAGGGTATTAAGCAATAAGAAGCCTTGCTTCTAACGTGAGCAAGCTCGACGTCTACAAAACATATTCTGAAACTTGGGTATAAACTCTGTAGACGCACAGCTTGCTAGCGAGTAAAACGTAATTTTTAGGGTATTAAGTAATGAGAAGCCTTGCTTCTCGCGTGAGCAAGCTCAACGTCTACAAATCATATTCTGAAACTTGGGTATAACCCCTGTAGACGCACAGCTTGCTGGCGTGTAAAAACGCAGTTTTTAGGGTATTAAGTAATGAGAAGCTACGCTTCTAACGTGAGCAAGCTCTACGTCTACAAGTCATATTCTGAAACTTGGGTATAAACCCTGTAGACGCGCAGCTTGCTGGCGAGTAAAAACGTAGTGAGCAAGCTCACGTTTACTTCAAGGTACACCATATAACTTGTTGAACAGTGTGTTTTATCTATATTTATAAAAACCCAATAAATTAAAATCTTTATGTATTCATCTAAAAAACTATTAACTGGGCGCTACACCTGCGAAAACCAATTTTACTCTGTCACAATATGTACTAGAAAAAGAACTCAGATATTCAAAAATTTTGAAAGTGCATGTATAGCAATAAGAGGATTGGTTTATATGCAAAACAAGGTAAATACTATTTGCTATACGTTAATGCCAGATCATTTACATTGGTTGTTTCAATTAAAAGATTTACCTCTTAATGATGTTGTGAGGCAATATAAAAGTATTACCACAGTGAATATTAATAAGTTTAATTATTCTAATGGGTCAATTTGGCAGCAAAACTATTTTGAGCATCAACTTAGAACTGAAGAGGATTTAATTAACCAGGCACGTTATATTGTTGCAAACCCTTTACGTGCTAAGCTTGTAAATGAGGTTGGAGAATATCCATTTTGGGACTGCGTATATTTATAATGGCATATTTAAGTAATGAGAAGCTTTGCTTCTAACGTGAGCAAGCTCGACGTCTACAAAACATATTCTGAAACCTGGGTATAAACCCTGTAGACGCGCAGCTTGCTGGCGTGTAAAAACGCAGTTTTTAGGGTATTAAGTAATGAGAAGCCTTGCTTCTCACGTGAGCAAGCTCAACGTCTACAAATCATGTTCTGAAACTTGGGTATAAACTCTGTAGACGCACAGCTTGCTGGCGTATAAAAACGTAGTTTTTAGGGTATTAAGTAATGAGAAGCTTTGCTTCTAACGTGAGCAAGCTCAACGTCTACAAATCATATTCTGAAACCTGGGTATAAACCCTGTAGACGCGCAGCTTGCTGGCGTGTAAAACGCAGTTTTTAGGGTATTAAGTAATTAGAAGCCTTGCTTCTCACGTGAGCAAGCTCGACGTCTACAAATATATGTTTGCCACTGCGTTATAAATAAAAAAGGGGGAGTAATTAATTACTCCCCCTTTTTTATGTTCATCGCACAGATTATTTAATATCAAACCTGTCGGTGTTCATTACTTTTACCCATGCATTTACGAAGTCGTGAACAAAGCGTTCTTTGTTGTCGTCTTGCGCATAAAACTCTGCAAGTGCACGTAAAACCGAGTTTGAGCCAAATACTAAATCAACACGTGTTGCAGTCCATTTAGTTACGCCGCTTGTACGCTCTACAATATTGTACAACCCTTTTTCAGTAGGCTCCCAGCGGTACGCCATATCCGTTAAGTTTACAAAAAAGTCATTACTTAAGGTGCCGACATTACTTGTAAATACGCCATGCTGACTGCCATTGTGGTTAGTGCCTAACACGCGCATGCCACCAAGTAATACTGACATTTCTGGTGCACTTAAACCCATCAACTGGCTACGCTCTAGTAAAAGCTCTTCCGCGGATACTACATAGTCTTTTTTCAGCCAGTTTCTAAAGCCGTCATGAATGGGTTCAAGCACATCAAACGATTCGGCATCGGTCATGTCGTCTGTTGCGTCCCCTCGTCCTGGCGCGAACGGTACGGTTACATCAACACCAGCGCTTTTAGCAGCTTGCTCTACAGCAGCAGTACCGCCTAAAACAATTAAGTCGGCAATACTAATAGGCTTACTCAAACCTGCTTGTACTTTTTCAAGTGCACTTAGTACTGTTGCTAAACGCGCTGGCTCATTACCTTGCCAATCTTTTTGCGGTGCTAAGCGAATACGTGCGCCATTTGCGCCACCACGGTGATCAGAACCACGATAAGTACGAGCACTGTCCCATGCCGTGCTAATTAAATCAGCAGCACTAATACCGCTATTAAGTAAGGTTGTTTTTAAATCACTAATTTCGGCGTTTGTGAGTGTGTAGTCAACGGTAGGTACTGGGTCTTGCCAAATAAGATCCTCGCTTGGCACATCGGCACCTAAATAACGTGATTTAGGACCTAAATCGCGGTGAGTTAATTTAAACCAAGCGCGAGCAAATACGTCTGAGAAGTAATCAAAATCGTTATAAAAACGCTCAATAATTTTACGATACGCTGGATCCATTTTCATGGCCATATCGGCATCAGTCATTATTGGGTTTAAACGAATTGATGGATCTTCTACATCAACTGGCTTGTCTTCTTCTTTAATATTAACCGGCTCCCACTGATGAGCGCCAGCTGGGCTTTTTGTTAATTCCCATTCGTAGCTTAACAGTAGTTTACAGTAGTCGTTATCCCATTTAGTTGGGTGGGTAGTCCATGCCCCTTCAATACCAGAAGTTACTGTATCGCGACCAATACCACGTGTTGTGGTGTTGTTCCAACCAAGACCTTGCTCGTGTACATCAGCAGCCTCTGGCTCTGGCCCTAGGTTTTCGGCTTTACCGTTACCATGCGTTTTACCTACGGTATGCCCACCTACGGTAAGTGCTGCTGTTTCTTCATCATCCATTGCCATACGCGCAAACGTTTCGCGAACTTGTGCTGCGGTTTTAAGTGGATCGGGTACACCATTAACACCTTCTGGGTTAACATAAATTAAGCCCATTTGTACTGCGGCTAACGGGTTTTCCATTGTATCTGGCTTGTCTACATTGGCGTAGCGTCCGTCGCTTGGTGCGAGCCATTCTTTTTCAGCTCCCCAATATACGTCTTTTTCAGGATGCCAAATATCTTCGCGCCCGCCTGCAAATCCAAAGGTTTTTAAACCCATTGATTCGTATGCCATGTTGCCCGCTAAAATAATTAAGTCGGCCCATGAAAGTTTATTGCCGTATTTTTTCTTAATTGGCCATAATAAACGACGTGCTTTATCGAGATTGCCATTATCAGGCCATGAATTTAGTGGAGCAAAACGCTGATTAGCTGTACCGCCACCACCACGCCCGTCAGCTAGTCTGTATGATCCTGCTGAGTGCCATGCCATGCGAATCATTAAACCACCGTAATGGCCCCAATCGGCTGGCCACCACTGCTGGCTTTGTGTCATTAAGTGTTTTAAATCGGTTTTTAAAGCTTCTAAATCTAGCGTTTTAAATGCTTCAGCGTAGTTGAAATCGCTGTCATATGGAGTCGTTTTTGTATCATGTTGATGAAGTATGTCTAAGTTAAGGGCGTTTGGCCACCAATCGGTATTTGGATTAGACGTTTTAGTATTACTACCATGCATGACCGGACATTGGCCTACTTTAGGGTTGCTCATTCTGAAATCCTTATAGTACAAAAGTAACGGTTATTTTATTTAGTTGGTTTATAACTTAGTACACCGGCCTAAATACTTATGTGTATTTAATATAGGCTTATAAATTATGCTATACCAGCACCGAACGGCTGTTTAAAACGATTGTTGTCATTTATAATTTTGATGGATAGTTAGTTGTGCATACTTTTTACTGCACTTTCTAACTGTATTTAAAATACGAGATTAAAATATTTATCTTAACTTTTTTAGAAGACCTGTGATCGCACTGAAAAATTTCGGCGTATTGATAAGTGAAGGGCTCAAAAGTGGCTTTGATTTACTTAAGCGCACATTGGAATATCCCCCTTCACCATGAAATTATAGTTATAACGATAAAGGTGTATTACCTAAGCCCAATACACCTTTACTTTATAAACCAGATACCTTGTGTATCTTCTTATTTTAACTAACTGAATTGAGTTAAGTAATTGTTCAGCTAAATTCAGTTAGTATGCAATTTATCTCCTGTATTTCCCTGCAACTTTTGTTGTTTTAGCAGTTTTGGCCAGTTCACCTTGAACTGGCTTTTTTTTGTAAAATTTTTGGCTTCACTAGCTTTGTGCCTTTTAGCTGTGCGTGTTAAAGTTACACTCGTAATTAATTTAACTAGGCATACCAATGCGTTATTACATATCCTTACTTTTTGTTTGTTTTACATTTTTTTTGGCTACTGTGAACGCAGCAGAACAAAGGCCAGAAGTGCTCACTGCGCAAGAACAACAACATGCCCTTAGCCAACTAAAGGAGCCTATGTATAAACCACTTTTAGAACGCTACGTTTTAGATGAACTAAAAGCAGTACGACAAGATCAACAAAAGCTACGTGAAGATGTAACTAAACAAGTTACCCACGCCCAACTAGATACCGCTGATCGTGCGCTCACATACACAACCGATACCATTAATAATGTGTTTTTTATTATTACTGCCACGGCATCTATTTTGGTTTTAGTGGGTTGGAACTCGCTACGTGATGTTAAAAATAAAGTAGAAGATATTGTAAATACACGCGTAAGTGTAATTACGGATGAATACGAAGACAGATTAAAAATTCTTGAAGAAAAACTGCGTGTACGCTCTGAAGAAATACTCAGTAACCAAGAACGTATATCGGTTACCAACGAGGTTCATTCGCTATGGATGCGCGCCAATTTAGAAAGTGATTTTGCAAATAAAATTGAAATATTTGATGAAATTTTAAAACGTAAACCAGAAGATGTAGAAGCAATAGCTTATAAAGCTGACGCACTACTGGAAATTAACGAAACAGCGCAAGCAATTGAACTATGCAATCAAGCCATTGATATAGATAGTGATTATGGCTACGCATACTGGCAAAGAGCCTGTGCTTTTGCCCTAATACATGAGCATGCAGATGCCCTAGCCGATATTAAAATGGCACTAGATTACTCGCCTAATTTACGTAATGAACTATTACACGAAAGTGCATTTGCAAGCTTACACGATAACGAGAGCTTTAATACAATTGTGGCTGGTGAAGCGTCTGGAATACAATTAAATTTATAGTATGCTGCATGCAGTGCATTTTAACGTTTAAAATATAAATCTATTGCTTTAGCGAGCAGCTCGTCGAGCTGCTCTTCAAAATTATCTATATCAATATCAAAATGATTTAAGTACGCCTTAGCTTGTACTTGCGATAAGTTACGGCTATTTACACTGTATTGACGCTCATCTTTTTGTTTATCGTAACGAGGTAAAAAGACAAACAAGCCGTAATGAGGCGATTTAATATGCTTGTTAGCAAAACGGCAAAAATCTTCTATATGGTTAGCACCATCAGGCCCTAAGCAGCCTGGCTCAACTCGGTACATTAAGCGAATTTTTCTTTCGTCACTTATTTGCATAACAGTCCTTTAACGGAAAAATAAGACGCGTATTATTTTGCCGTCTTTAATTTGATAGCTCGAAATTAGCTCTGAACGTTTATCTACAACGTTTTTATCAGTAGAGCATGTTTCTGATAACTCATGATCTATTACTATGTCACCGTGCACTATGCGCTTAATTGGCGATGAGTGAATACATTTTAGTTTTTTAAACATTAGCCCATAACGTGCGATTAGTTTTTCTTTACCTTTAAATAATAGCTCATTTGGGAAAATATAAAACTCTACATCTTCAGAGTACACGCGAATAAACTCTTCAATGTTACGTGCGTTGTAAGCGTTGACCAATTGCTCAACCACGGCAAGTGACTCTCGTGACTGCTTTGCCTTAGTTTGCTGCTTAGTAGTAAGTGCCTCTTTAGCTTGCGTAACTGCTTTTTCGGCCTCGGCAACAGCCACTGCTTTCTCTACTTTATTTTTTGGCTTTTCTACTGGCTGTGGTGCTTCGTTACCAAATACTTTTGAATCATCTGTTTTAGCGGTGTCGATTACCGGTTTTTTAAGTTCGGGCGCTTTGTATTCAAGAGTATTAATTTTATCGTTAGTTTCTATTTCAGTTGCAAAGTTATCTGTGTTGGTATTTTTTGAGACTGAGTCACCTTTATTTGTAACAACTTGCTCTGCACTTTTGAGTTTTGGCTCGGTTACTTCAGGTTGTTGATCTGAGGCATAACTAATCAATGCAACTGTGGTGATTAATGAAGCTAAAATAATGGATAACGGTTTCATAACTTTCCTAATATGAACACTAAACGCGTAATGTGGTGCAACATAACAAATTTTAGAGTTTGCGGGTAGTCATTCAGCCACTTACCAGTACTGTTCGACTGTTATATGTCCAGGCTCTCTGCGCCTGTTACGCTTAAAGCTTTTCCCTATAAGAAGTTCGGTTGTGTCTTTTACCATTTGTGGATTGCCACAAATCATAAATTGGGCATTATTTGGTGCTGGATCTAACTTTACTTTATCAAATAGGCGACTACTTTGAATTGCATCAGTAATACGCCCATGTAAGCCCTCCAACGGCTCTTCTCGGCTCACAACAGGTATATAATTAAGTTGTGCTGGGTAAGCTTTTAAAAGCTCATTTATAAGCGGCTGGTAACTTAAATCACTATTAAAACGTACGCCATGCACTAAGTTTATATGCTGATACTTTTGCCATACCTCAGATTGTTGCAATATTGATAAAAATGGTCCGATTGCTGTGCCAGTGCCTAACATCCACAGCTGCTCACTTTGTGGAATTTCGTCAAGTGTAAAAAAACCTGTTGCACGGCGCTCAATTAATATGTTGTCGCCTGGCTGTAGTTTTGCCAAGCGCGGTGATAAAAGCCCGTCAGCTACGTTGATAAGATAAAACTCTAGAGCTGAGCTATCGGGTGAATTAACGTATGAATATGCACGCGCAATGCGTTTATCATCCTCAATTATTGAAAGCTTAGTAAACTGCCCTGCTTTAAATGGCTCTACATCGGCATTAACCGTTAAGCTAAAAAGCGTTTCATTCCACCATGTTACTTTTTTTACAGTTGCATCAACCCAATTAGACATATTTGACTCCACAATTTAGCGGTTAATCCAGTAAATTATAAAAATGTATGTGCTTTAAACACTAGCATTAACTAGGTAATAGTTATACAAAGCGCTGATAATTTTTATACAAAACAATATGCACCTTGTAGACGTGCAGCTTGCTGGCGTTTAAAAGCAACACTTTTAGAATGATAGCTTGAGTATGTTAAGTAATGAGAAGCTACGCTTCTAAAGTGAGCAAGCTCTACGTCTACAACACCAAGCCAAGTTGCACCTTGTAGACGCGCAGCTTGCTGGCGTTTAAAAGCAAGGCTTTTAGAGTGATAGCTTGAGTATATTAAGTCATGAGAAGCTGCGCTTCTAACGTGAGCAAGCTCTACGTCTACAACAATAAGCCAAGTTTACCTTGTAGCGCGCAGCTTGCTGGCGTTTAAAGCAAAGCTTTTAATGTGATAGCTTGAGTATATTAAGTAATGAGAAGCTACGCTTCTAACGTGAGCAAGCTCTACGTCTACCACAAAAAGCCAAGCTTCCTATGTAGACGCGCAGCTTGCTGGCGTTTAAAAGCAACTCTTTTATTGAGTATATTAAGTAATGAGAAGCTGCGCTTCTAACGTGAGCAAGCTCTACGTCTACAACAATAAGCCAAGTTTACCTTGTAGACGCGCAGCTTGCTGGCGTTTAAAAGCAAGGCTTTTAGAGTGATAGCTTGAGTATATTAAGTAATGAGAAGCTGCGCTTCTAACGTGAGCAAGCTCTACGTCTACAACAATAAGCCAAGTTGCACCTTGTAGACGCGCAGGTTGCTGGCGTTTAAAGCAAGGCTTTTAGAGTGATAGTTTAAGTAAATTAAGTCATGAGAAGCTGCGCTTCTAACGTGAGCAAGCTCTACGTCTACCACACCAAGCCAAGTTTACCTTGTAGCGCGCAGCTTGCTGGCGTTTAAAGCAAGGCTTTTAGAGTGATAGTTTAAGTATATTAAGTCATGAGAAGCTGCGCTTCTAACGTGAGCAAGCTCTACGTCTACAACAACAAGCCAAGTTGCACCTTGTAGACGCGCAGCTTGCTGGCGTTTAAAAGCAACGCTTTTAATGTGATAGCTTGAATATATTAAGTAATGAGAAGCTACGCTTATAACGTGAGCAAGCTTTACGTCTACAACAAGTTAGGTTTTGCCTTGTAGACGCGCATAAAAAAAGCCGCATTAGATGCGGCTTTGGAGGTTAGTCTCACTTCACTTTGGGCGTGTCTCCAAAACTTAGTGAATACGTTACCAAGGAACTGTTATGTATTATTTAAGCTATTGACTCTAATGCAATTTTAACCATTTCGTTAAACGTGCTTTGACGCTCATCAGCAGGTGTTGCTTCACCGGTGATTACGTGGTCGCTTACTGTAAATAATGCCATTGCGTTTGCGCCGTATTCAGCTGCAACGCCATATAAACCCGCCGTTTCCATATCTACTGCTAGCATGCCTAACTTGTCTAAATCTTTATAGAACGAGTCGTCTGCTTGATAGAAAGTGTCGGTTGTAAATACGTTACCTACTTTTGCTTCAATTCCTAGCTCTTTTGCAGCGTTTACGCCGTTTAAAAGTAAATCAAAGTTAGCAATTGCAGAAAAATCGTAGCCACGTACACGTGCACGATTTACGTTAGAATCTGTGCTTGCACCTTGTGCAAAAATTACGTCACGGATTTTGATATCTGTGCCAATACCGCCACACGTACCAATACGTATAATATTTTTAACGCCAAAGCTTACAATTAGCTCACGAGCATAAATAGACATTGATGGAATGCCCATACCTGAACCCATGATGCTTACTGGCTTACCTTTGTAAGTACCAGTGAAACCGTACATGTTACGAACGCCTGTAACTTGTACTGCATCATCTAAAAAGTTTTCAGCAATATATTGCGCACGTAGCGGATCGCCTGGCATTAATACTGTTTCGGCGAAATCACCAACGTTTGCACTGATATGCGGAGTACTCATTAATTGTTTTCCTTTTTATTTGGCATTGTTAGCTCATTTAAAAAGCTGTCGCCGTAATCAAGTGCAGGTAAACTAAACCACTGTGCTAGGGTTTGGCCTATATCTGCAAAACTGTTGCGTTCACCTAACGGTGTATTACTCATACCTGGTTTATATGCAATAACAGGTACGTATTCACGAGTATGCTCAGAACCTGGAAAGGTCGGGTCACAACCGTGATCTGCAGTGATCATTAATATGTCATCTGCGTCTAACTGATTTAGTATAGTTGGTAAATAGTCATCAAACTCTTTTAATGCTTTTGCGTAACCTACTGGGTTACGGCGATGACCAAATTTTTCATCAAAATCAACTAGGTTAGTAAAAATTAAGCTGCGATCTGGCGCGCTTTTCATTACTTCGCTGGTTTTTTCTAGCAAGTTCATAAGCCCAGGTGCTTTATGCTTTTGGGTTATGCCCTGATGCGCATAAATATCTGAAATTTTACCAATACTAATTACTTCGCCGCCGTCTTTTGCTAATACGTCTAGCAATGTGGGTGCTGGCGGAAGTACTGAGTAGTCACGACGATTACCCGTTCGAGCAAAGTCTTGGCTATTTGAACCCAAAAATGGCCGCGCAATCACTCGTCCTATATTCATTTCATCAAGTAGCGCCCGTGCGATTTCGCAAACTTGATAAAGCTTCTCTAGGCCGAATGATTTTTCATGCGCGGCTATTTGAAACACGCTATCAGCTGAGGTGTAACAGATTGGTTTACCTGTTTTTACGTGTTCTTCACCTAGCTGTTCTAAAATGGTCGTTCCCGATGCATGGCAGTTGCCTAAAATACCAGGAATACCTGTGCGAGCTATAAACTCGTCAATAAACTCTTGTGGAAAACTCGGCTGTGTTTTTGGAAAATATCCCCAATCAAACAACACAGGTACGCCTGCCATTTCCCAATGACCTGATGGTGTATCTTTTCCGCTAGAAAGTTCTTTAGCGTAACCCCATGCACCTTGTGGTGTTTGGCGATCAGATATTAAACAGGTTTCTCCACCTGCAGCTTCACATGCGTCTATTAATCCTAATTTAGATAAATTAGGAAGCGACAGTGCACTGCCAGTTTCGTCGTAATATGCTTTTAGTAAGTGAGCAAATGTGTTAGCGCCAAGATCACCAAATTTATCTGCATCTGGTGCTGCACCGATTCCTAGGCTATCTGCCATTAAGATAATTGCTTTTGCCATTTTGACCTCACTTTGTTTCTAGGTGGTTACTTTATCCGCTCTTTGAATTTTCCGTACAGGACAAAAGTCCTGTTTCATAAAACCTAAACATTATAAATTTGCATTCTTGAGCGAAGCAAAAGAGATTAATCGTGTCTTTTTTGCTATTGTGATCTACCAACAATATATCCTTCTGTGTGGGTGAGAACTTTAGTGACACGAACTACTATTATAGCTATTGCAGGCGCGTCTGCGTCGGGCAAATCTCTTTTTAGCCAAACTATATACAATGAATTGGTTAACGAGCTTGAACCAGGCGCTATCGCCATTATTGAAGAAGATGCTTATTACAAGGATCAGTCGCATTTGCCGATGGCTCATCGTACGCAAACGAACTACGACCATCCTGATGCATTTGAACATGCGTTGATGCTTGAGCATTTAACGCAACTTCGTTGTGGTAACTCAGTTGAAGTACCAACCTATGACTATGCACAGCATACACGCAGCGAAAAAACTCGCCGAGTGCCTGCTGCAAAAATACTCATTGTTGAAGGTATTTTATTATTGAGTGACAAAGCGCTTAATAAAGAATTTGATATTAAGGTGTTTATAGATACACCTTTAGATATTTGCTTAATGCGCCGTATGCAGCGTGATATGGAACAACGAGGCAGAACTTTACAATCTGTTGTTGAGCAATATCAAGCAACTGTTAGACCGATGTTTTATCAATTTATTGAGCCTTCGAAACATAACGCCGATTTAGTTGTGACTCGAGGCGGTATGAACCGTGTTGCGATTGATATAATTAAAAGTAAGATAAAATATTTACTACAAGAATAACAACGGGAAACATTTGTATGACAACATTTATGAGCTTAGTTGGCATGTGCGTGCTGCTAAGCATTGCCTTTGCTGCGTCAACTAATCGCAAGGCAATTAATTTAAGAACCGTTGGCATAGCATTTGCGATGCAAATTGTTATTGGCGGTTTTGTTCTGTTTTTTGAAGCAGGAAAAAATGTATTAACGAGCATGTCAGCGGCCGTTTCATCGGTAATTGGTTATGCGAATGATGGTATTGGATTTTTATTTGGTCCACTTGCCTCACAAGATACATTAGGTTTTATTTTTGCAATTCAAGTTTTGCCCGTTATCGTGTTTTTCTCAGCATTAGTTGCTGTGCTATATCACCTTGGCATTATGGATTGGATTATTAAGATATTAGGCGGTGGTTTACAAAAATTATTGAAAACCTCACGTACTGAATCACTTTCAGCAACGGCGAATATTTTTGTTGGCCAAACTGAAGCCCCTCTTATTGTTAAACCGTTTATTGCAACGATGACTAAATCGGAATTGTTTGCAGTGATGGTAGGTGGCTTAGCCACGGTAGCAGGCTCTGTAATGGCCGGTTACGTTATTATTGGTATTGAGCTTAAGTATTTAATAGCAGCGAGCTTTATGGCAGCTCCAGGTGGTTTTTTAATGGCCAAGATGATTGTGCCAGAAACTGAAACGCCTAAAGATAACTTAGCTGATTTAGATTTAGATGATGAAGATAAGCCAGTAAATGTAATTGATGCAGCTGCATCAGGTGCGGCAAACGGCATGCATTTAGCACTTAATGTAGGTGCAATGTTACTTGCTTTTGTAGCGCTAATTGCACTGTTAAACGGTTTATTAGGCGGTATTGGCGGGTGGTTTGATTACCCAACATTAACGCTTCAAGAAATATTAGGTTATGTATTTGCTCCTGTTGCATGGTTACTAGGTGTGCCATGGGATGAAGCAATTATAGCCGGCAGCTTTATTGGTCAAAAGATAGTAGTGAACGAGTTTGTTGCTTACTTAGACTTTATAAATTATCGCGATACGTTAAGCGCGCACACACAAGCAATTGTTACTTTTGCTTTATGTGGGTTTGCTAACTTATCATCGATAGCCATTTTACTAGGTGGATTAGGCGGTATGGCGCCTAGTCGGCGAAAGGATATCGCGCGCTTAGGGCTCAGAGCAGTGTTAGCAGGATCTATGGCTAACCTAATGAGCGCAGCAATTGCTGGGTTTTTCCTCTCGCTAGCTTAGAAACTTATTGAGATGAAACCGGTGTTGCAAAACAAGAAGATAGCTGCTTTAAGGGGTTAAAGTACTATCTAACTTGAACGATACTTCACCAAGGGCCGCAAGGCCCTTTTATCGTTTTAGTACTTTACATTTCAAGTTATCAATCCCTTAATACTTCATACCAAGTTCAATTGGCATAAAAATCATGCGGGTTAAATCATTTTAGAACGTCGTTACACAGCCTCCTAGGCTGATTGCTACAACGTGAAAACATAACTCAGCACACAATTTATATTTACACTCAAATTTAAATAAACCAATATCTTAGTCACTAATTTTTATGATTAATTTTTTGTATTTTCAATATTTTAAGCCACACTTATATCACTATATTTAACTGAATGACGATTCGCTATTGTGAAATATATTATTTATTTTCTTTTTTTTATTTACTCTGTGCATATTCAAGCAACAGAAACACTACTTGTTGTTACAGAATTAGCACCACCGAATCAGGTATTGGTTGATGGTGAAGTATCAGGAGAAGGCACTCAATTAATTCGAGATATATTTGCAGAGGCTAAGCTAACACCTAATATACAAATGTATCCGTGGGCGCGTGCTTATAAGTTAGCAACCGAGCAAAGCAACGTTTTTATTTACAGCCTAGCAAGAACACCAGAGCGAGAAGAACAATTTTATTGGATTGCACAAGTGGGACGATTTGATTTGGGGTTTATAGCTCTTTCAGAGCGTACTGATATAGTTATTGAAGGTACCGAGCAAGCTAAAAACTACAAAATAGCGATGCAACGCAATGATTTCTCTACACAGACTCTTTTAAAACTAGGTTTTGAAGCAGTATTCACTAGCGACATTCAAAAGTCATATGATTTATTGCTCGCTAAAAAAGTAGACTTAGTTGTAGACGATCCACTTTATATGCAACAGCTAAGTGATTATTTAAAACTTGAACCCAACCATTTAAAGTTTGTATATAGAATAAACGAACTCACTGTAGGCGCTTACTTAGCAGCGAATAAAAAAGCAGACGTTAATGTTGTTAATGCACTTCAGAAGGCGTTCACTGAAATGGAAAAAACAAGTGCGTTACCTTATGGAATTCAGGGTAATTAATTTCTATATGGGATCTATTTAACGTTAAGAAAATTACGCTAGAACTAGGCAAAAATTTTTGTATCTAGTTGCTCTAAATAAAAATTTAACGACGTTATAATGCAGTTTAATTCGTTAAATTGCTCAAAGATTTATACAGGTTGGTATAGTGAGTAAATAAGTGGAGTTGATCTAATCTAATAAACGCAGGTAACTTTCATCAAAATTTAGACACAAAAAAAGCGCCTTAAGCGCTTTTTTTCATTTTACTTAAAAAGTAAAATTATACAGCTGTGATGTTATCAGCTTGTGGACCTTTTTGACCTTGTGAAAGAGTGAACTCTACACGTTGGCCTTCAGCTAAAGTTTTGAAACCTTCGCTTTTGATTGCTGAGAAATGTGCGAAAACGTCTGGGCCATTTTCTTGCTCGATGAAACCAAAACCTTTAGACTCGTTGAACCACTTAACTGTACCTGATACGATGTTAGACATTGTAATATCCTGATATAAAATAAAAAATATGCTCATAAGAGCGGGTGTAGCAAAAAATGAGATGGTACTTTAAAAACTTCAGGACGGTACTACAAGTATTACTTATACAACATCGAAATGGAGATTTATAGCTTACATGCTTTCTTTCTAGCTGCAGCCCACTATATAGATTTTTTAAAATATGTCAAGTACCTATCTATAATCAGAGTGATAAACAACCAAAACCGCTTTCATTGGTTATTAAAATTCAAATTCTAATGCGAGCCTAAAGCTATGATTTTTTTCTGATTGGCTTATCTCAGTGATAAAACCCGCTTCCCATTTTAACTGTTTTTGTCCATCAAAACGCTGTAAACCTATAAAACCTGGCCCTATACCCACAAAGTCTTCACCTACGTAAACTTCAAGAGAAGGCTGAAAAGCAGAGCGATATCGATAGCGATATTGTGCTCTAAACTCACTTTCCCATTCATTTTGAATATCCTGCCCCCACTCGTATACTAAAAAGGCATTCATAGTTAAGCTTGTTTTGCCAAACTCTTTTTCTATCACAAAACCCGACGTTGCTTCATACACATCTTCATTATGTTTTTTTTCAAGCTCAAATAATGCCCCCCAATCGGCCCATAATTTACCTTGCTCAATCAATTGCCAGCGTAACTCAAGCTCATAAGCTTCTAAACCAAAGTCGCCGTTATCGTCTCGCTCACCAACTATATAACCTTCTAGTGCCATTGTATCGTTAATAGCACCGCCACCACCCAAACGCTGCGCTAGTATGTTGCCACTATCTGTTTGGTGCGACACCAACCGCCATTCAAACTCTCGCTCAAAAGGTAAAACATAGGGGTGATATACCTTATCAACAACAATACCATCGGCCTTAACTGGGATTGAGAATACCAACAAACAAAAAACGGTAAAGCTAAGCGCTAAATATAGGTTGAGTGCTTTCATACACGTTCCTTAGATATTGAAGCTGAAATAACATAACAAAGTGATAAAAATATCACGCTACTTGTACTATATATAAGTACACTCATTAGATCAGGGGTAGCCTCGTAACCAACAAGAGCACGCAGTACGCGGCCTAGCTCAGAGTTTTCGTTTAACAAATCACGTAAATCCCACACGGTTGCGGTGTTGGTAATTAAATCTATTTGGCTTGCCAAATCCAGTGCAACTAATAACTTAGCCGCGCTGTTAAAAGCAAGCAAAGTAAAAAGCGGATACATACCAAAACGGTGCTTAATTGCATTCATTAAAAAGTACAGCAATACGCTAAAACTTAAACAAATTCCAACACCTAATAAAGTGCCAATAAATAAGCTTTGCCCTGCATCATTACTTTGCCAAAAGCTGGTGAGGTAAATAATATAGTGGCTTAAATACATTGTTATTGTGCTTATAACCGCAATATAAAAAGCCGCTGATTTTTGCTTTATTGCAAATACTAATACAGCTATAAATATAGTAATACATAGCCCTATTTGTGAGTACTCTAGCCCTTGGTGTTCAAACCACTGGCTCACCCATGATGCACTTTGCATGTACAAAAACGACATGAGCGCGCCAATTAATAAAGCAGATCCTATTTTTAAAGCGCTTTGTTTTTTAACTACTTGTAGTAGCACTAATAAAATAGCCACAGGTAGCAATTGATTAAGGCTCATGACTAAACTAGTTATTAGCATGCTGCGCCCCTTCATCGTTAACTATAACAACGCCCCTTGCTGTATTTGGCGAAAACTCACCAAAAAACTCGTAATGCCCTTTACTTAGCGGCCCTATATAAATAATGCTTTTACGATTTGGGTAGAGTACTTTTTCTCTGTTTAGATCAAAGCTATCAAACTCTTCTGGTGTGCTGTCTTGGTTTTCTATTAATAGTTTTACTTTTTTATTTGCGGGAATAATTATTTGTGAGGGATAAAACAAATGATCTTTTAAAATAATAAGGTACTCTTTACTCGCCGCGTTAAACGACAAAAATAGCAAACAACAAAGACATTGATTGAATAAACGTTTAGTCACTTTTTACTCCTGTAAAAGTAACCTTAACGGTTAGTCCGCCTAAAGGGCTATTCGCTAAATGAATACTTGCGCCATAAATAGCAATTATGTGTTGAACAATAGCCATACCTAAACCCGCACCTTGCTCGCCTGATGGATGCTGATCGCCACCTACTCGATAAAAACGATTAAATATTCGCTCTTTTTGTTCTTCAGTCATACCCGCACCAGAATCATCAATTTGCCAACTATAGCTGTTATTACTTGATGCTAATTTAATTATTATTTGACCATTATTGGGGGTGTATTTTATGGCATTGCTAAGTAAATTAGCGATGAGTGTGGTTAATGTAAACTCATCACCATTAATTACAAAATCATCACCTTCGAGGCTAATAGTTTGGTTTTTTTCATCTATTTTGTCGTATTGCTCCGATACAACTTGCTGAGTAATCGCTAGCAATGACTGTTCGCTAAATTGCCTCTGCCATTGTTCAGGCTGAGTGCGCCCTAAAATTAGCATTTGTTCAACAATATTACTTAAGCGATTAATGCCTTGTGACATTGCTTGGAGTTCTTGATGGTTTTGCGAGTTGCTTTGCTTACTAGCTAAATTGTGTACATTAATTTTTAAGCTACTGAGCGGGGTACGTAATTCGTGAGCTGCATCTGAGGCAAAAAAGCGCTCCCGTAAGTAAGCGGTTTCTACTCGTTTAAATAAGTCATTTAAACGATTAATAACCGGTTTAATTTCTTCATCGGTTACCTGCCAGTTAATTGGCGTAAAGTCGTTCGCTTGGCGAGACGCCAACTGCTTAGATAATCGAGTAAGAGGGGCTAATGCGTATTTAACAAAAAAGCTAATAAAAATAGCAAGCAGAGGGACTGCCCATAGCATAGGTAACATTGCAGATAAAATAACGGCTTCAGCTAATTCAAACCGCTTTGCCATAGGTTCAGCAACGATGACTTTACGGGTGTTTTTACTCATCACAAATACCCGCATACGCTGCCCTGCTACATTGGCTGTTTGAAAGCCCTCGCTAAAACTAATTTGGTTATTCGTTAAACTCGATGAGCCACTAAGTAAATTACTATTTTGCCAAATTTGATACAACAACTGAGCGCTATTATTACTGACTTGTACTGCATCTGTGCTTAGTGCCAATGGTTGCTCAATTAAAACGCCAGCCACTATTTTAAGTTCATCATCAAGCAAACTTTCACCGTGGTGCATACTTTTTTGATAGCCTTTTACTAATGCTAAAAAGCAAGTTAGCACCATCATTGAAAGTAAAATTAAGGTCAGACGTTTACGAATTGACATTTTCAACCTCGAAAAACAAATACACTCTAACGCTTACCAACCACGTAGCCAATGCCACGTAAGGTTTTAATAAAATCACTAGGGAATTTTTTACGAAGATGATGAATATGCACCTCTATGGCATTAGAGCCGACTTCTTCACCCCATTGGTAAAGTTTGTTTTCGAGTTGTTGTTTTGATTGTACCCTTCCCTGATTTTCCATTAGCGCTTTTAAAAGCATGTATTCTTTTCGAGGTAGCGTAAGTGACTGCCCACTTAGTTTAACTGTATGAGCAGAAGTATCCATTACTACATCACCACAGCGTAATAAGCTTGATTGTGTTTGATTAATACGCCGGCTTGCTACACGTAAACGGGCAAATAGCTCAGCGGGGTCAAACGGCTTTGCAAGGTAATCATCTGCCCCCATATCGAGCCCTTGGACTTTGTCGTCAATACTGCCGCGAGCAGTTAAAATAACCACTGGTATTACTTTTTTTTGCGCTTTAATATACTTTAAAACTTGCGAGCCGTCGCCATCAGGTAATCCTAAATCGAGAATAACAAGCTCAATATCACCACTAGAAAGGCACTCTAGGGCGTGTTTTACTGTGCCACTGTGCTCTACGCTGTAGCCCTCTTGGCGCAAAGAGCGAATAAGCCCTTGCGCCACTAAATGATCGTCCTCAACGAGTAATAAATGCATTATGTGTTTATCTTTTTAATTTTTTATCTACTTTTGCCAATAACTGACTTATTGCTTGTTGACGATATTTATCTGCTTTTGCCCGAGTATCACGAATCCCAGCAGCTTGTGCTACAAGTAGCCGCGCTTTAGCTTGTTTATAATCGCCTTCGTCATACAAGTATTCACCGTATAAGTAATTAGTATCAATGCCTTCGAGATTAAAAGCGAGCGCTTGTTTAAATAATTTTTCAGCTTTGTCGTCATCACCAAAACCAATTGGCCAGCCAGGTACTTTGCTATAAAGCGTTGCAAGGCTTGCGTAAGCTGAGCCATTTAATGCAGTGCCATCAATCGAGAGTGCATTTTCGAGTGACGCTTTTGCTTCTTTTGTTAAACCAAGTGCGCCCAAGCCCCCTTTTGCGCCAGCAAAGCTGGCTAACACAATGCCATTCCAAATATGTGTTTGCGCCGAGCTTGGATAGTTTTTAACAAATAATGCGCTTTGCTCACTTAGTTGCGTAAACGCGTCTATTTGCGCATCGTCTTCAAGTTCGTAATTAGCAATTGCCCACTTTTGTTGAATATTGGTTAAGTCTTGCGCTTCATCTGCGTGTACTGCAGTTGCAAATACAGAGGTTAGTATTAAATAAAATGCGAGTGTAAATTTATACATAATTTTGCCCTTGTGTGTTTGTTAACTTAAAAAACGTTTAATTTTAGGTAGTTGCTTTGCAATAGCGTTATCAACAACGTTTGGGAATACGCCATTTATGCGTGCAAATAATTTTTCAGGAAAACCAATAAAGCGCCTTGTTTGGTTTGAACTTATAAGAGCTAATAACTCTTGAGCAACTAATTCTGGCGAGTCCATTTTATTGCCGAGCTCTTTATTCATTGCCCGCGCTTTACTGTTATTAATGGATGTATCTGTTGCTCTTGGTGCTAAATAGGTCACTTTAACGCCTGAACCATTCAACTCACGTGATAACGCTTCTGTAAAGCCACGTAAACCGAATTTACTGGCGCAATAAAGCGTTTGAAACGGGTAGCCAATACTGCCAAACGATGATCCCACGTTAACAATGGTGCCTTTGGTATACGCTAACTGCCCTAAAAATAGCTGGCATAATTTAATAGGCACCGACAAATTAGTAATGAGCATATTATCTATTTGCTCATTACTTGTGTGCTCAAGGCTTTGCATCGTATTTATACCTGCGTTATTAATAAGTAA
The DNA here is from genome assembly GCF_000690035.1 of Pseudoalteromonas sp. S3431. Lineage (NCBI taxonomy): Bacteria > Pseudomonadati > Pseudomonadota > Gammaproteobacteria > Alteromonadales > Pseudoalteromonadaceae > Pseudoalteromonas > Pseudoalteromonas sp. S3431. Next base: position 3,148 of record NZ_JJNY01000006.1, on the reverse strand, counting down.
TTTAACGCCGCCGAGTTGCTTGGCTTTTATTGCTAGGTTAATACGTGCTGTATCGTCGGTTAAATCGCCCGTAAATATTTCACTGTCTGGGCATGCACGGCTCAGTTTTTCAAGGGTTTGAGTATTTCGCCCTACAAGCAGTAACTTCCACCCTTTTGCATATAGGGCTTTAGCAATCGCTTGCCCTATTCCGCCTGTTGCACCAGTGAGCACACACAAAGAACTACTCATACCAATTTGCCTTGTGCACTTGCTTTAAAAAATGGTTCGTCATCGAGTCCACGAAATATATCGCCGTATAAACGATAAAAGCGCTTTGCACCATAAAGTATGGCTTGCTGATCCGCCTCGTCCGTTATTTGGTTCATTAGGTTTTCAAAAAACTTTACATGCTCTATATCAAGCGCGCCGTGAGAGGTTAAATAACTAAATGCTTTTTTAGGTAGGCCCACAGCATTCGCAATGTTTGAAGCCGCGCCATCAGCAAGCGCTATAGAAGTACCTTCAAGCACATGTACCATGCCAAAAAAGCTCAACGGATTTTTACGTGCAATGGAGTCGTACGCATACGACACCATCATTTCGGTTGCAAATTGCGGCTGACTACACCGTACTGTTTCTTTGTCAAAACCACAGGCTGCAATATCATTAAGTACCCACTCTTGATGACCAATCTCTTCTTCAATGTATTCTGCGATCGCTTCGCGCAGCCATTCTTGAACGTCGGTTAATCGCGCACCAACCGACATCATTAATGGCACGGTGTGCTTAACATGGTGATACGCTTGTGCTAAAAACGAGGCGTATTCTTCAAGTGATGCTTCGCCTTTAAAAACACGCTGAATAATAGGCGCTGCAAGCAGGTAGTTTTGCTCTTGTTTAGTTTGCTCTTTAAGGGTGTTAAAAAAATCACTCATTAATTACTTCTCCAAGTCGGTAAAATTGATCAAATACAGCATGGTATTGCTTACTTATGGCATCTCGTTTTGGGCGATTATTTGTGGTTAATAATCCTTGTTGCACACTTAATGGGGCAGTTAAACGATGCCACTTTTGAATTCGAGCATAGTCGGGTAGTTGTTTATTAATTGCGTTAATGTATTGAGCTAACTCGGGGTTACATAGCTTTGAATCGGCGTAAATAATGGCACTGAGAAAAGGTCGCCCCTCACCAAACACAACCGCTTGTAAAATACCGCTTTGACTGAGTAATAGCGATTCAGGCCACTCGGCACTGATGTTGCGCCCCATGCTGGTAATAATTAGATTTTTTAATCGGCCTTTTATAAATAAAGTATTTTGACGCTGCTCGACTAGATCGCCGGTTGCATACCACTGGTTTTTGTTGTGAGGTTGATGGTTTAAGTAACCTAAAAACAAATCGCCTTTTATAAAAAGCTGGCCATTTTCAATTTTGGTTTGAATATGAGGTAACACAGAGCCGGCACTTTGGAGGTTATCGTTTGTGGGCGTATTTAAACTAACTACAGATGCCGCCTCAGAAAGCCCATAACCTTGGTACACCGGTAAGTTTAAGCTACGCGCTTTTACTATTAGCATTTCGCTGACAAGCGCACCACCTACTGCAATAAACTGTAACGAACTAGGCGGTTGCCACCCATCTTCTGCAAAAGTAACTAAGCATGCTAATAGTTCAGGCACTAAAATAAGCGTATTTGGCTTAACTTTATCAATCGCAGCTATAAACTGTGCGGGCTGTTTTAATGCAGTACCAACAAAGCCTAATTCATTTAACGGCATTAAATGCACTGTACCGCCACTTTTTAAAGGGGCATACACACCGGCTATATTTTCAAGCAATACAGCAAGCGGCAATAAACATAAATGAACAGGCTTTTTAATATTAATTTTATCGCACAGAGATTGAGCTACCTGCATTTGGCTATTTGCAGATAAACACACGCCCTTTGGTTGCCCAGTCGATCCTGACGTAAACGTTACTTTTTGAGTATCTGGAAAATAACTGACGGGGTTAGCTACAACGATTTCGTAAATATATAATGTGTAACACTCAAATAAAGTAATTGATGCAGTCGGCTCCCCGAGTAAAGGGTTTGGTGTGTCGCTCATAAATATATTAGCGCCGCATTGCGCTAGTACATATTGAGTTTGTTGCTCACTAAAAAAGTGAGCTATTGGCACAGCCACTTTATTAGAAACCGCAGTAGCGGCATCAATAACAAACCAAGCTGGCGTATTATCGAGCTTATAAGCGATACATTTGCCGTTAAAGCTATGTAGTATTTTTACTACTTTTTGTATTTGCTGGTTAAACTCACCACCGTTAATTTCAAGTGTTTGCTCTTTATTGTGGGCAATAATTAATGGCGATATTGCATGGGTATTATAGTAATTCATACATTCACCAACGCATTTACCAAAGAATTGATATTTGAGTGGTTTTGCTGCATCAAACTAAAAAGCATTGGGGTATTTAATACTTGTTGGTGAGCTTGATCTAAACTCACAACGCATACGGTAGGCTGATTAGCGTAGTAACTTCCCCAACTCAGCGGATGCTCAACAACAAAACTGTTTGCCACAGCAATTTCAGTACAATTAACGCCTAATAAGCGTAGCAGCGCACGTACTTTTTTAGTGGCGCAAAATACTAAATGTTTTGCTCCTACACTTTGCAGGGCTTCATTAACAACAATAAAATGCCCAAGCGTTGCTTTGCGATGTGTAGAGCATAGATTGCCAAGCTCAAATACTTTATTACGCTGTGTAGGCTCAGGTAAAAAATACTCAATGGGCTGTGCTAAGTATTGCTCTATAAATAGAGGTGCTGTTGCTTGCCTTAAACCCAATGTGCACTGCCCTTCGTTTGTCGTGTATTGGCAAAGTAATGGCATAAAAGAGGTAAGCGTGGCGTTATAAGCGACTAAAAACCCTTCTTTAACTGTGTTTTCTAACGCACTTCTATGCTCATCATTAATGCGAGCACTAACAAAGCGTGAGTTATTTTCAATATAAACGGGTGATGAAGGTAGGTGTGCTAATTGCATAAACATCGCTCATATAAAGTATATGTTTGTAACTTAGCGAGCGAAACTTAAAGAAAACTTAAGAAAATAAATATTATACCAACCTACATAAATCTTTGATCAATTTAACGAATTAAATT
>NZ_JJNY01000005.1:0-83243 GCF_000690035.1 Pseudoalteromonas sp. S3431 | reverse complement strand
GTAGTTCGTGCCTCGCTATGCTTCGTCCGCTGCGCGTCGCCATATCCCGTCTCAGTGGGGTCGCATTATAGGGAGTACAGATTTTTACGCAAGCGTTTTATTGACAAAACTTTAAATAAAGCACTGTTCGCTGAGAATTTGAGCTAAACGCATTAAAAACACAACATAACTAGCACTTTATTAACATTTAACGCCTATTAAAGTGTTTGTTATGGCCTGCGCTATCAAAAAATACTGTCTACAGACCAGCTATTAAGTCATTTAGCTAAAAGCTATAGTTAAAGCCCGCGTAAAAACGACGACCTGAGTAGCTAGTATTGAGTAATCGCGCATCGGTGTCATTTCCTAAACGCGTTACTGATTCAGATTTAGTTAAATTAATAACCGCTGCGGTAAGGCTAAGCCCGTCGTATAAATTTACAGATGCATTTACATCGATTTGTTCGTAAGGGTCTTGGTATACATTTAATCCGCTATTTAAACCGAGTACTGTTTCGCCGCGCTTATTATAAGAAGCACGTACATTAAAATAACCTCCTTCATAATAAACAGAGGTGTTGTACTGATACTTTGCACTACCTATTAAGGCCGACTGACCAAATTCTTCACCATTAATTGTTACATCTGCTTTATTGGTTTTGTTATAAGTGTAATTTGCGTAAAAGCCAAAACCACTATCAAAGGCATGCTGAATAAATACTTCCGCGCCTTTTGATACTGCATCGGTGCCATTACCTACAGTGCTGTAAGGGGCTATATTAATAGTCCCTGCATCCACTATATTATTTTTACCAGCAAAGTTTTGCTCTACGTCGATCACCAGTGGCACAACAAAGTTATCTACTTTCTTATGAAAAAGTGCCAACCCAACAGCAGAACCTTCGCCATAATAATACTCAATAGATAAATCAGCTTGAACTGATTCAAATGGTTTCAAGTTTTTATTTCCACCACTACCGCTAAAACCAGGAAGTTCGTTAAATGCGGCTCTATCTTCTGCCCATTCACCTGATACATAGGTAATGCGCTGCTGCGCACCTAAATCACTATAGTCAGGACGAGATATTACTTTAGCTATTGCCCCACGAATAACTAAATCGTCGGTTGCATCCCACGCTATATTAAAGCTTGGCAAAACTTGAGTGTCTTTGTTTTGCTGAGTGACTAATTGATAGTCTTCTACAAAACGAGCGTCACCTGTTACTGGCTCACCTGTTTCATCATTTGTGTGATCTAATTGGTAGGTATATAAGTCAGTAGATGAAGTAAGTGTTTTTGTTTGCACAACACGCACGCCCAAATTACCTCTGACTTCACTAAATTCAAAATCACCTTGTATATAAAAAGCCGATATTTTTTCTTCTATATCGTAAACAAAATTATCTTCAATGCGTGTATAAGGTACATAACTAGCAGTGACCATATCGCGGTATTTATTCCAGTCGATACTTGGCATTTGGTTTATATCAAAACCACCTGCAATATTATTCTCACTAGTAAATACATTTTGAGCTAATGGCATTCCACCATTCCATTGGTAACTATCAAAACGGGTAATACCTTGCTCACTTGCTTCCCCTGCAGCAATATCAAAATTTGGATCTAAAAAGAATGTGTTGCCGGTTTCACGGTGAAGAGTTGAGTTGCGGTATTTAACACCGGTTCTAATTGTTTCTAAAAAGCCCCAATCAACATAAAAATCCACATCAGCTTGGTAGTAATCTTCTTCTAGCTCACTGCGTACAAAGCTTGAGTTTGAAGAGCCCGCATCACGACCGCCTCCAACTCCATTTTGTAAATTAACTAATGTGTTAGGGTCGATATTAAGTGACACATTATTTTGATTGAGTGACCAGCCTGCCGTTTGAGCTGCGTTTTGAATAGTGGCTGCGTTTTCGCCCGCGTTAGAACTTTTATACGCCGCTTCCCAGCTTTCTTCTGGGCCGCCCTCTGATTGTGTATTACCAATTACAAAGCGCGCTTTAAAATTATCACCTTCATAGGTTAAATTAAAATCAAAGGTATCAGAGGTAGATTCTTCTCGTACGTAGCTGCCACGCATCCACGGAAATTGCATATCATTTTCGACACCACTTACCATTGCATCGTATTGCATACCAGTAACAATAGTGCCCGACTCATCAAGATTTACATCCATCAAAAAATCAGGATTTAAAGACCACTCTGGTATATCAATCACAGATTCTGTTCTGTCTTGCCCAAGTGTAAAACCAAAATAATTAAAGCCAAGCTCTAAACGATTTGTTGGTCGCCACTGTGAACTAAATTGAATCCCTTCGCGCTCACGTTTTTCGTTAAGAACAGAACCTCGAACAACTTGCGGAAACCAAACGCCATCGTAACTGTTGCCGTTTGCATCATTAATAGTATCCCAACCGTTATTGTTATCAACTGTATTACCATGTATATCTGTTGCTTGCCCAGTGCCAGTATAGCGCCATACATTAGCATCAGTACCGCCCGAAAGCGTTCTGTTTGTCCGTTCCTGATAGGTATAGCCAACTAATACACCAAAGTTTTCGTTGTCGTTTTTCCATGAATATAAACCCGTAAACTGCGGCTCATACTCTTTTGTAACATCAGCGTAAGTACTCTCGACATTAAATACACCCGAGTTTGCATCCATATTTAAAGGTTTTCGGCTGTGCATTAATACAGTGCCACCAACCCCACCTTCATCTAAGCGTGCCTCTGGCGATTTATAAACTTCGACACTTTCAATCATTGAAGACGGTAACAAAGCATAATCAAACGAACGCGAAGGCTCCCCCGGAGAAGATGCTATAAAATTACCATTAAGCTGTGTAAAGGTAAGTTCTGACGATAAACCACGAATACTGACAGATGAACCTTCCCCGCCATCACGCTCAATTACCACACCGGGTACACGCTGAAGTGAGTCGGCAACGTTTTTATCAGGGAACTTTCCAATGTCTTCAGCGGTAATTGCATCAACTACAGATCCCGACATACGTTTTACATCTAAGTTTTCGGCCATACTTGAACGGATACCACGTACTTCTATTACTTCCATATCTTTTGCGTGCTGCGAGTTTTCTTGCGCTGCAAAAGCACACGTAGAACCCAAAGCAGAAAAAATTGATACATAAAGTGACGACTTACAAAACGTTGAAAAAGGGAAAGGGTATATGCTTGCTACTATCATGTGAGAGGCTGTTCCATTTAAATCTGCTTATATAAAACCTAAAGCGAGAAGTTAGTCCTTTTACGTAAATTATTTACGAAATGGCAAAAATTGTTCCCAATTCTACACAGCCAAACTTAACCGTTTGTTAATCATCAATATTAAAACTAAATAAACGTCTCATATAACTGTATTGATACCTATTGGATGAAACTTAAAATCCAACCCACACATCAAAACCACTCTTAATTAACAAGCTAAGAGAGGCTTTGTTGAATTTAAATATTTATAGCTTAAAAACAAATTATTCAAATCACCATGAAATCACTTTTTGCTGCTGAAGTTTACCAGTAGGATCTGCTTGCGTTTTAAGTTCACAGAACTCATTTGCCCAAATTGATGTACGCGCTCTTATTGGTGGCTCTTCACTATTTACACATTCCATAACCACATTAGCTACTTCGTCTACTGTTTGAAATACGTCAGCAGAGCGACCTTGAGCACTCGCAATGTACTGCTCTAATATTGGTTTATATTCATCATCTACAATGCCACCAGTTTGCTGAAACTGTGCTAACGCATTATTTGCAAATTCAGAGCTAATACCACCAGGCTCTACATTGGTAAAATTGATATTAAATGCTGGTGTTATATAAGTTGCTACCGATTCAACATAACCTTCAAGTGCGAACTTAGCTGCGCAGTAAATTTCATTAAAAGGTTGACCGACAAGACCGCCTACTGACGATATATTCACAATATGCCCTTGGCGTGCTTTACGCATATGCGGCAAAACAGCTTTTGTACAGCGTACCACTCCTAAAAAGTTTACATCCATTACCCATTGAATGTCTTGCTCTGTAGTTTGTTCGGTTGTTCTTATATACCCTGCCCCTGCATTATTTACGAGTAAATCTATTTGTCCTTGTTCATCTATAACGTCAGTAATACATTGCTCAATACTTAGTGTATTTTGCACATCTAAATGCTTTATTTCAGCTTGCACATTCGCGTTTTGAAGAGCGACTTCAAGTGCACCTTTTTTATCTAAATTACGCATAGTTGCCACAACAAAATAACCTTGTTGTGCTAGTTTTACGACAATGCTAATACCTAAACCAGTCGATGTACCGGTTACAATTGCTACTTTTTTCATCTTGTTTCCTGCTACTAAGTTAGTGCTGACTAGCACGGTACTGTGAGGGCGTTAGACCTACTTTGTTTTTAAATAATCGGGCAAAGTATTGCGGGTACGCGAAACCTAATGCATAAGCAATACTTGCAACAGAGTCGCTACTTTCTAATAAGCTATTTTTTGCTTTATTAATTAAATGATTATGAATGACTTGCTGTGCGGTTTGTCCGGTTTCTATTTTTAATGCATCTGTTAAATAGCGACTAGTCATATTTAGTGAGTCAGCAAGGGTATTAACACTCGGAATTTCATTGCTGTTATTGAGCACTAATAGCTCATCAAATTTTTCCAAAAACGAATCAACAATTGCGCTATGGGATTCTTTTCGCAATAAAAACTGTCGACGATAAAACCGTTCTGCATAGTTAAGCAAAACATTGATGTGTGCTAAAAGAATGTCACGGCTAAATTCGTCGTAGCTGAGCTTTGATTCGCTTTCTATATTCGCAATTACATTGGCAATTAAACGTTGCTCTTTTGGCGAAAGATGAAGTGCTTCATTAACGGCATAACCAAAAAAAGAAGCCTTTTTGAGTGCAGTACTTAGTGCATGGCCACGAATAAAATCCTCATGAAATACAATTGTTTTCCCTTGAGACTCAACAGTTACACCATTGCTATAAAATGTTTGCTGTGGAGAAAAAAACAATAATGTACCGCTACTACAATCATATTTAGTTTGCCCATATACAATCTCTCCTGCAGTCACCTTTTTTAGAGAAATAGCATAAAAATCGGTGCTAATAACACTTTGAGTATTTAAACATGCTTGGTAATTGTTTTGTGATGAACTGTCTGTTGTTGAAATGGCAAAAAGCGGATGCTCCGGCGCAGGTTTTCCAAGCGCGCTGTAAAAATCTGTGATATTACTAAAATGTACTTTATTCATAGGCCATCTCACTTTGGTTGCTGATAAATAGTTTATAGGCTTGATAAAATAATTACAGTGCACAAATCATCATAAAGTGTATACAAAAAAACGAAGGGGATAATTAGATGTGGTAGTCAGCAGTTTATACTTTAAAAAGCAAAACTGCCGGATGATATTTGAAAGAAGTAACAATTGCTAAATAGCGCTTGGTTAATCAAGCGTAGCAATAACCTCTGAAAGCTCTAAGAGTGTAGGCTTTCCACCATAATAATTGGTATCTATGTGATAGCTATTACCCACCCAAAAAGGCGCTTTAGTTGAGTTATGTCCATGTATTGAAAAGTCGACTCCATGACTTTTAACTACTTTATTTTGTTTAACTACTTCGCGATCCCACAATAAAGATTGCACGATTAGCGATTTATCATCAGGGTAATTTTCCCAATCCCACGATTGTGCAAATGTATGAGACAACCCAATTTTACAACCACGATACTCAAGTACTATTGAAAGCGGTTTAGTTAGTAACTCATCGCACATAACACTGAGCTTTTCACTTGATACAGACTTATGCCAATTACCACCATTGTCAGTCCATAATTTAAAAGCTGCTTCATCATTACTTAATAATGATTCCAACATTAAATGCTCATGATTACCTAATATCATACATGCCCTAATGGCTTGTAAGTATGTAAATAAGTCATATGTTTTATCTCCGCGATCAACAAAATCGCCTAGGCAAAACAAAGTGTCTCTTTCAGGGTCAAAATTTACGTTATTAAGTGCGTTTTTTAAGGCCGGTAAACCACCATCAAGATCGCCAATTACAAATACTCGGCACTCATCATTAATAAATATGGCTTGTTTTGAAGATACAGCCTGAATAGCGTTAATACCTATATCCAAAATAGACTCCTATAGAATGCAATCTAAAACTTAGATTAATACTTGAGTTTATAAAGCCTTAAGGTAACACAATAAAGTTGATAATTAATGAAGGTAATAAGATTTGATTGAAACTAAAAATGCATGACAGAGGACCTTAGCTACAACCTAAATAAGTAATGTAAGTAGTGTTTTCAGCCTAAATTAAAAGCTGCTTAGCAAAATACCTGACGAGTTATTTGCCAGTTAACCGCACAAATTTTTCTGCTAGTTCATCCAAGGTTTCACGCTTATTAGGATCGGGCTTTATGCAGTCAATAGGGCAAACACTTACGCAAGTAGGTTTATCGTAATGCCCTACACACTCTGTACATTTGTTTGCATCTATTTGGTATATTTTAGCGCCCATATAAATAGCCCCATTAGGGCATTCCGGATCGCACATATCGCAGTTAATGCATTTACTATTTATGAGTAGAGCCACTATTTAGCCTTTCCAATTAAAGTCTATATAAAGCATATAGATAAAATAAAAATAGATGTAATTAGACTGATTTTAAAACAACTTTAGTTTAATAAAAAACCTTTATTTTTTAGGTGTAAATTACAGCCGCGAATTATGCCTATTTTTCTATGTTGCTTTGTTGATCTTAATCAATAGAAATAGCCGCACTTTTACTAAGTTTGATATTATTATTTTAGCTTTCCTAAGTCATTTGTTTAAATTAATATAAAATTAGCTGACCTGCCCAAAAGCGCTTTGGCCCTCTACTTATATGCTAATCCCGTCAAAATAACATTCAAATAAGGATAACAAGTGAATGTAGTACCTCCAAAAATTGAGCTTTTTCAAAGTGTTATTTGCGCAAATACTCTATGCCTAAAATTAAACCCTATTTAAAACGTTAAGATGATCTCAATGATACTTTATTCTTAGTGTCATCACTTCAATTTACTTAATCGCTATCAACCTGGCTGTAATCAATTGGTCATATTATTCACTTAGTATTTATTTAAAATAAAATTCTAGACTGAGTAATGAAGACTTTTAAAAGCCCCCTGCCATCGAATTTAAATATTTTTTCTGAACAAAGCGATGTAAAAAACGTTATCAGCCATATTCGTAAATTCATTAGTCGTCGAACCAATAATACAGATGACGTAGACGATCTTGTGCAAGAAGCTCTACTAAGAACATTAAATAGAAATGACACATTAGAAATTGAAAACTTTCAGGCGTATATAAATCAAGTCACAAAGTCTGTTATGTATAGTGATTGGCAAAAAAATAAAAGCCAACCAAATAATGCAGAAGATATTGAGCTTTTTACAAATGATAATAGCGATCCAGAAGCGCAGTCTATTACAGAGCAAAAGCTCGAGCTTGTTAAAAGTGCGTTGGAAGAGTTACCACCTTTAAGAAGAAAAGTATTTAAGCTTCGACGTATTGACGGATTAAGTCGCGAAGAAATTAGTCTGCAGTTAAATATGAGCCAAGAATCTGTAAAAAAACATATTACACGCGCAATGATACAAATAACGCTTCACATAGAAAAAAATCAATAAAAATGTCCCCTTTATTACACTTTTACGCTCTTTATATTTAATCAACGCAGGTTAGGTTTTTTTAATGAATGAACAACGCTTAGAACAGGCAGCAGATTGGGTAGATCGGATTAATGATTTAAATGATCATGACCGTGAAGAGCTATCGCTTTGGTTAAAATGCACAGAAAATAAGAATGCATTTGAAAAAATAGCTAATGTATTTGGCGATCCTGCTGTTAAACAGGCTTTACACATTTACACTAAACAATATAGTTTACCGACTCCAATAATTGCGCCTAATGCAAAACGTTCTAGGACTTTCCCTATGCTCGCCTTAGCAGCTAGTTTTAGCGCTATTGCTTTTGCAGTGTACTGGCTTGCTATATCTCAACAGGTATTTACACCAACACCGATTGCAAAAACCGCAGTTAAACCTAACCTGCCTCAGCTTTTAGAAGCGCATTTAGGTGAACGCGTATCGCAGTTATTAAATGACGGTTCATATTTGCACTTAAATGCAGATAGTGAGTTAACTGCGCACTTGCTACCACACTCAAGGCAAATCGAATTAAAAAAAGGACAGGTTTTTTTTGATGTAGCCAAAGATAAAACACGGCCATTTATAATAAATTCAGGACAAGCAAGCATTAAAGTACTGGGTACTTCTTTTGATGTAGAACGCAATAAAAATGAAGTAGTGGTAACTGTGTACGAAGGCAAAGTAGAAGTGTCGGCTTTAGATAAAGTGATATTAACTCCCTCTCAACAAGCTATTATAAAAAATGGCCATATAACTGTAGATTATAGCCAGCAGTTAGCACAGCTCCCTGCTTGGCGAATGGGTTGGATTGATGCAGAAAAAGAACCTCTAACCAGTGTTATTAAACAATTGCAGCGTTACAGCCCTATGGTAATTAAAGTAGATAACACACTAAATAATACACTAATTAGCGGACGATTTAATCTCGAAACGCCACAACAAAGCCTTATGCTCATTGCATCAACTTATAACTGGAAAGTAGATAAGAAGAACAACGTACTTCATTTAACGCTACCTTAAATGAGTAAAAAATACGACTGTATTACTTTGATTAAACGATTATGCTAAAACAGGTACGTACATTAAATAAAAGTATTTTAGTGTACTTTTTTATCGGTGCTAGTTGTTTAACAACGCTGCCTAGTGCGGCAAAAAATATAAATACCTTTATTTATATACCAGCGGGTTCTCTCAGCGATAGTTTAAGAGAGGTAGCAAATGCATATGCAGTCTCTTTTAGTAGTAACCCTTCATTTATCAACGACAAAACTACGTCCACCTTAGTGGGCGATCATACACTTGCTCAAGCACTCGATTTTTTATTAAGAAGCAGCGAGTTAACATATAAAATTCAAGACAAGGGTTTTGTTATTTTTCAAAAAAAAATAACAACCAATAACGAAATACTTGAAGAAATAACAGTAAAGGGTATTCGCTATTCATTAGCTAGCTCACGAAATTTAAAACACAATAATAAAACGATTAGTGAAGCAATTTCAGCACAAGATATTACCGATATTCCCAATACTAACTTGGCCGAGGCCTTACAGTATATTCCTGGTGTAGCAATTACTCGCGAAGCAGGCGAAGGTCGCCAAGTTTCAATACGAGGTAACTATCCTGATTTTAGCTTGGTGACACTCAACGGCATGCCTGTGTTAGCAAATAATGATTCACCTATGGATAGCCGAGTACAAAAACAGCGCGATCGTTCTTTCGATTTCAATATTTTACCTGCCGAACTTTTTAAACAAATCCATGTAATTAAAGCATATTCCGCCGATAAAATTGCAGGTGGAATATCTGGAACAATGGCATTACAAACTATAAACCCTTTAGATAATGAGGGGTTTAAATTTATTATTACCCCAGAAATTGGCTACAACGACTATGTGGGTACAGGCGCAAAACGCTATTCAAGCTTAATTTCTAACACGTGGAATAATTGGGGGGTACTTGCAAGCGTTGCATACACAACCAGAGAGTCGTTAGAGCAAGGTGCTAATACATTTCGCTGGCGTAATATCGCGATAGAAGGGGCAGACCTATCGGCTTTAACCCAATCACAAGCACTGCATTTGACTCAAGGCGATTATATAGTTCCTCGCGGTAATCGGTACTCGGTATGGCAAGCTACACAACAGCGATTTGGGGCAAATCTATCTGTAGAGTATAAAAATGAAACCACCCATTTTGATTTTGATATGCTCTCAGGGTTTTTAAAAGGGGATAGGCATGAATATCATTTATACCCTAGAGGGGAGCAGTCTACGCCTATAATTAAAGGGCTAACAACAGTTACAGACATTCAAGCGAATGGAAATAATGAGCTAGTGTATGCACGTTACGAAAATGCACGAGTCGCAACCGAAAGTAGAACCCAAGAAATAAATACGGCATATCAGCAAGGTGTGCTATCACTTACGCAACAAGTGAATAAAAATTGGAAAGTAAGCGCCATATTAGGAAAAGAACAATCAAAGTATGACATTCCTTACAGCAATAAGATTTATACCCAAGGCATAAGTGACGTTACGATTGATTATCGTAAAACTCCATTTTATGCAGATATTAACTACAGTGAGAGTTTAGAAAATCCTACAATGTGGCAAATGCATCATGGTGATATAGAACTATACAATTCAAATAGTGAATACACCTTCGCAAAATTAGATTTTCAATATGACATTAATAGTTTAATAACCCTTCAATTTGGAGCTGATTGGACTCTATTTGAAAATAAAATGTATAACGCACAGCAAAACGATATTTTTTTTAATGAATTAACTAATACACCACAACAATTAACTGACCTTCCTGCGTCGTATGTTTCACCGCAAAATGCACATAAAAGCCTACAATGGTTAAAAATAAACACCAATGAAGCACTTAAACTTTATGACATCGACCCATTTAATATACAAAACAATAGCTCATCAATTACCACTGAAGCTGAGCATATACAAGAATATAGCAGAGGAGCCTATACTTTAATAAGCACAGAGCAGGCACAATGGGAAACTCATATAGGTTTGCGTTACCAAGCAGAATCCATAACATCTCACACTCAAGCCCCTTACTCTCCTATTTCATATAGCCTTTGGCTTCCAACTTTCAATGGATCATATTTTATAAACGATAAGTGGCGATTACGTGTAGGACTTTCTAAAAACTATTCAAAACCATTACTGAACTCACTAAGTTTTGATGGTTCAAACGATACCCCAAATAATACAAAATATACATTTAACTCAAGTCTAAAACCTTACTTATCTTATAATACCGATATTTCCTTAGAAGCAGATTTTAGTAGTCGTAGTACGTTTAATATATCACTCTTTTATAAAGATTTAGATGATTACATAGTTACAACGCAAGTCCCTTTATCAAAAACTTCAGAGCCTACAACCCCCGATATAAACAACCTTTGGCTAAGTAATGCAGAATCAGCTTATCAGTGGGGAGCGGAAATAAGTTTAAATTATTTAATACATAATTCTGACTGGGGTATCAACCTACAAACAACTTACAATAAAGGCAAAGTCACGTATTACGACTCAAATAATGGCTCAGCTTTATTTAAAAAAAACCTACCTTTTTTATCTAAAATAACCGCCTCAAGTATGATCTTTTACGATCACCCTAAGTTCAATTTTAAACTAGGCGCTATTTTTAGAGATAAATATTTAGTTCGGGCAGGCAGTCTTTTGCTCGATGAAAACGAAACGGGGTTTATGCCAACTGTTTATTGGGATGCAAACATAAATTATTATTTTTCTAATCATTGGAAACTTAAATTTAGCGCATTTAATCTCAGCAATGAACAAGAGCGACAATACAGTAACTCAACACTAAGAGCCTACAACTCAACCACAAGTGGTCGCACTTATTACTTGGGGTTGAGTTATCACTATTAGATAATCTCCCCTGTTTTTAGATCAACGCTAAAATTCTCACCTTGGGTATACTTACTAAATTTTGCCATTATTTTTATTAACAAAGCCAAGTACTGCTGTGTTTGCGTATCTGTTTTACATGTCGATTTAGCTAAAAACTCATTTAGCTGTTGATAAGTAATACGCTTTTGAGGCGTTATATCTGCAGTTACATCGCCATTTCTTAATAAATAAAAATCTTGAAGCCATTCTTTTGTTGATACAGCTTTAAGTTGAATTAGCAAATTAGACGAGACTTTATTTAAACACTGCATATCTGTAAACCAATCTGCTAAATAGTGATTATCGTTTAGCCATGCCACTAAATTTTTTGGCCAATCGCGTTTTAAAAAACGCTGACTAATAAGTCCAAATAAATGCTGTTTAGTAAAATCACCATAACTTTCTGAGTTCAAAATAGTTCGGTCAAAATTACTAAGATTATGTTGTTCACGATACAGCCATTCCTCTTCATATAAACCAAATAAATCATTGAAACCAGGAACATCGTCTAATGTATGAGTACTTACCAATGCGGTGTGCTTAGCTAAGTTTAGCTCTGCAATCTTATATGCAGCTTTATAAGCAGCTAAACTTGGCACTTGTACATTAACTAACTGAGAGTCTCGATTACTTGTTACCAGCGCAGTATCATTTAGATGCATATGTCCTGCAAAATGTAGTGTTAATCCTGTATCTGCAAGTATTTGTGTTGTACGGGGTGTAGGCACTCTAGGTAGGGAAAAATGGCCACGACTAAACACTTTATGTAATTCATCATTCGCATTATCGTAAAACTCTCCCATTGGAAAGTGGCTAAATGCGATCAGTGTTTTGTTTTGCTCTTTTGACCTTTCTACAACCGTTTTTATCCACTTTAACAGTAAAGGCTTTGCATCAATTAAAGCATTATAGCCGGCACTAGACGACCCCTTAAAAGTGAGTGGCGAATTTTGCCATTGTGGTGCATACACATTGGCATCTATTGCCATTAACCAAACACCTTTTATGGGCTCAACTAAGTAGCTCGCATCTGGCATTGTTATACAATGATTAACATCATTAGGGTCACACCATATAAACTCTCGGTTTTTATAAGGTGTTTCATGTAGCACATCACTTTTATGTTTGCTAAATCCAAAGTCACTGAGTGTGCTTAATATTTCAGTGTATCCCCAGTTTTTTAAACCATCATCACATACAGACTGCTTAGTCATACACTTTTCATGTTGATAACTATACACGCCAAACTCTTTACCTTGAGCCGTTAAGAAGTCAGCTTTACCTGCCTGTGTTGTAAATGGCTTTACAGGATCATGATTGCCTGGAATCGCAAAAAAACGCATCCCATATGTTTTTTCATAATGGCCTAAAATACGTGCCAGAGCCCTTACATTAATGGGTTGGCCGTCATCAGTAAAATCGCCAGGTAAAACGACTAGCTTAATTTCTTTTTCTACTAGCTCATCTAATACATGTAAAAAAACAAAATAATTTTCATTGAAAAGTCGCGTTGAGTGAAGCTGCGCATACATACTTCGCACTAGTAATGGTTGCTTTGACCCTACATCCTTTGGTAAGTCTATATTGTCTGTATTATGTAAATTAGCAAAAATATCATGTAGATGAATATCAGCTAAAAATGCAACTTTAACCGTCTCCACCTTCACTGCACTTTTAACCTCGTAGTACGAGGTAGCACTCACTTTAAATGTAATACATAACCCAATCCATAGTGCTAACCATAGTGCTTTGACTCTAATCATGATGGCTTTATCCAGTTTTCACTCAACTTATTATTTAGAGCGCGGTAATGGATAAAAGGGGACATAAAATTTTATAAACATGCTTTTCAATTATGAAGCTTTTATTAAATCCATATTTTTGTGTCCCCTAATTTATAAATGCTCGCTCTTAGATAGCAAACTCAACAATTGAGACGTGGTATGCCACTTTTTATTTTTATTATTTTTGCAGGTTATGTAACTAGCATTAACGCTATGCCATTAAATACCTTTCAAATGATTGGCTCACATAACAGCTATAAAAAAACATTAAACGTAGGCGTTAAAAATAAATTAAACACTCTAAATCCTAAACTAATGGCCCGTATTGATTACGGTCACTCTCCCATTATTAAACAGTTAAATAGCGGTGTTCGCCATTTAGAAATTGACGTTTTAAAAGACCCTAATGGTGACTTATACATAAAACCTTGGGCTAATACTTTTGCAACGACTCCTTTATTTAATGAGTTAGAAAAAAAGCAATTAGCTACCCCTGGATTTAAAGTAATGCACATTCCTGATATTGATGTGCAAAGCCATTGTGTATTGCTTAGTGGATGTTTGAATACACTCAAAACATGGTCAGAGGCAAACCCGCAGCACTTTCCTATTGTTGTAATGCTCAATGTAAAAGAAACGCGATCAGATGTAGTGCTGGGGAATAATCCACTTAAGTTTACACCGAACGATTATTATTTACTCGATGAAGTAATTCAAAAATCGTTACCTAACTCATTATTCACGCCCGATAACTTACGTAAAATACCGTTATCTTTAAACCAAACAGTCGTTAGGTTTGGGTGGCCAAGTACACGTGCCTTGGCTGGTAAGTTCATATTCTTATTTGATGGCAATGCACAGCAATCGGCACTTTATAAACAAAATAGGCCTTCGTTAAAAGGGGCAAGCATGTTTGCCAATTATGATGAAAACCAGCCCGAAGCTGCTTTTATGATTGTAAACAACCCTACACGCGACTTTTATAAAATTCAGCAACTTGTACTTAAAGGTTACATGGTGCGCACCCGCGCAGATGCAACCTTAAGTGCAACCAATTCTCAGCGAACAATCCAATTTAATGCCGCGGAAAATAGCGGCGCACAAGTAATTTCAACAGACTTTATACCAGGCTCGCCACAACAGGCACACTTTAACTATGTTGTGCAATTTGATGACGGTCATTTAGTACGCACGAACCCTTTTATTAATAATCAACTTTAAATTAAAAACCAAGGAAGCATCATGTTAAACAAACCATCACGTACGCTTTTAGCAACGGCTATAATGAGCTCATTAGGCGCGTCTAATTATGTGTATGCAGAACAATCAGCTCAAACAGAAGTAGAAGAAATTGTTGTACAGGGTTATCGCAACAGTTTGTTAAAAGCGAAAGATTTAAAACGAAACTCTGTGGGCGCACAAGACTCTATTGTCGCTGAAGATATTGCTGATTTTCCGGATCTAAACCTAGCTGACTCACTACAACGAGTGCCTGGCATTGCGATTACCCGAGAAGGTGGCGAAGGCCGACAAATATCATTACGAGGTTTAGGGCCAAACTTTACACAAGTACAACTTAACGGTATGGAGGCTTTGGGTACGTCTTCTTCGGCAATGGATAGCCGAGGCTCAGTCAGCAGATCACGCGCCTTTGATTTTAACATATTTGCTTCTGAGCTATTTCAGCGCGTTGACGTAAAAAAATCTTTTTCAGCCGAAATGGATGAAGGTGGTATAGGCGGAACTGTTGGGCTTCATACAGCGAAACCATTTGATTTTGATGGTTTTAATACTGCAATATCAGGTCAACTTGGTGACAATTCACAAACTGATGATGTTAGTCCACGTTTTGCAGCTCTGATCTCAGATACTTGGGATGATAAGTTTGGCGCATTATTTTCAATTGCATACAGCAAACGTGATGTAAATGAGCAAGGTTACAATACGTATCGCTGGCGCAAAAAAAATGCTTCAGGCTCTGATATCTCAAATCTTTCAGGTGAACTACAAGACAAAATAAATAACGAAGAAGTGAGCTTTTCACGCGGTAGTCGCTATTCGTTATTTGAGAATGATCAAGAACGCTTAGGTACAACACTTGCCTTGCAGTATCGCCCAAGTAATAACCTTGAATTTGGTTTTGACGCTCTATATGGTGAACTGAATAATGACCGCAGTGAATACCACTTACAAAATAGGGGCTCAAGTTCAACAGCTATTGGCTGTACTGGACCGGCTTACAATAACGAGCAAATATGCTCAAAGCTCACAACACTTGAAATAAACGAAAATAACGATGCTATTTATTCAGTATTTGAAAATGCAGCTATTCATTCAGAAAGCCGTAGCCAATATGCTGATACCCAAATAAGTCAGTTTGTATTAGATAGTGATTGGCAAATTACAGAAGATTTAAATATGACCGCCTTAGCTGGGCGTTCACAAACCAAGTTCAATACAGGCAGTGTTAAAGTTTACCTAGAGACATTTGGCGATGAAACTATTGATTATCGCAAGGATGCTTATTATGGGGAAAATACTTATGGGTTTGATCCTACCGACAGTAGTTTATTCCGCTATCACGAAATTGATATATCTAAAGAAGAAATCACCAATACATTTGACTCTATAAAATTAGATTTTAATTACACGCTTAACAATACTTCAAATATAAAGTTCGGCATCTCTAATAAAAAGTTTGAAAGTGAAAACGGTGAAACTAAATCTGATAACGTTAACCGCAGCGATTGGGGAAATGGCGTACTTAATGACACAGTCGACTCAAGCCTGACATTTACAAATGCCGCGCACAATAAACAACAATGGGTAAGTGTCGATGTACTAGGCACCCTAGCAAGTATGAACATCGCTCCTAATTTAGATGATCCTGATTTTACCGATAACGTACAAGAAAAAACTTTTGGGGCTTATTTGCAATACGAAGCTGAATGGGAGCTAGGCTCAGGTTACTTAATGGGTAATGCTGGTGTACGCCATTACGATACTAAAACCAACGCCATTGGTTTAATAAATGGAGAAGTAGTTGATGTTGAAAACACCTACTCAGGACTATTACCTGCTATAAATTTAGTTTGGGATAGTAATAACAGTTTAGTACTGCGTGCAAGCTATGGGGAAAACCTAACCCGCCCTTCGCTCGGTGCATTAGTGCCAACAGGTGTTGTACAAAATGATGCCACATCAACCAATGGCCTTAGTATCAGCTCAGGAAACCCAAACCTTAAACCTTACGAATCTGTTAACTTTGACTTTTCAGTCGAGTATTATTTTGAAAACATTGGGTACGCGGCCGTAAGTTACTTCCATAAATCTATCGATAACTTCATTATCACCGAAACATATGATATTCCATACAGCCAAACCGGATATCCTCTTAGCTTTTTAGGCGACGTAGACGAAAACGGTAATCCGCAAACAGCAAATACTGTTTTTACTGTTATTCAGCCTCAAAACTTAGATGAAAGTGATATTAGTGGCTGGGAACTCGCTTTTCAACGAGACCTAGACTTCTTACCAGCCCCATTTAATAACTTAGGTGTTATTGCTAATTATACATTTGCTGATGGTGAAGCACTGTACCGTAATGTAGGTAATTCAGGTATTGATCAATATAAATCATTCCCTGGCCTGTCAGAGCATTCGGGTAACTTTACAGTATATTACGATTCTGATTCATGGGGCGCACGCGTTGCAGCAGCTTATAGAAGTGACTATATTGCATCGGTACAAGCGGGTAACGGCGATGAAGACGAAAATGGTTTTCATGCCAGTACATATATAGATGCATCAGCCTTTTACCAGGTTAATGAAAAACTAAAGCTCACTATAGAAGCCAGTAATTTGACTAATGAACGAGAAGAGCAATATTCAGACTCTAATGATCGTTTATACAATACGACGGTAAATGGCCGTACTGTTTATTTAGGTGCAAGTTATCGCTTCTAAATTATAAAAGTGAGGCTCCACTTTTGTGTGGAGCCTCTCATTATTCTTAAGGGGCTCATCAAAAAAGACGACTTATAAATTCACTTAATTAAATAAAGCACTTGATGTAAATCTATTTTCAATGGCTTTAACCAGCATGACTTAAAACTACTTTTAATTTATTTGCTGAACAGATTGAGTTACGGTGTTTACCAGTGCCTTTATTGCAGAGTTATGAAATCAAAGTTATATAAAATTTTATTGCCTAACTTCAGTTCTTACCCCTTAATCTCTAATGAAATTTTAAAGTACCGCTGTTAATATTGCCTAAAACCTAAATAATAAAGTAGTTCTGATGGCAGCTATTTATTCTCTCGATGATTTACGTTATTTTTGCACCATAGTAAAATTAGGTAGCTTTAAAAAAGCATCAACAAGCCTTGATATGTCACTATCAACTCTAAGCCGTAGAATACGTTTATTAGAGCAGGCTCTGCAATTAACACTCCTAAATCGAGATGCCCATAGAGTTACACTTACGCATACCGGCGAGTTATATTACGACCGCTACCGCAAGTTATTCGAAGAAGTAGAGTGTATTGAGCAGGCACTTTGTGATGAAAAAGACCAACCCAAAGGGAAAATTAGGATCTCTGCACCCATTTACATGGGTAAACACTTTTTAAGTGCAATATCCCGATATTCAATTAGATTTACGCTTTTCCAATAACCTTATTGATATTGAAAAAGAAGGAATTGATATAGCGTTTAGAGTAAGAAACCCTGCTATTGATAATTGGGTTATTAGAGAACTTAAGCTTACTCATAATCTGCTATGTGTTCACCCAAATTATGATCATCAATCCATCACTCATCCGGAGCAATTAGAAGAACACCCAAAAGTTACGTGCGTTGGGTTAGTTCCGTGGCAGTTAAAAAATCAGCAAACGAGCGAAGAATACAGTTTTAATCCAAACACGCATGTCCGGCTAGAAGTTGATGAAATTCAAATGATGAAACAAGCCGTTGAGTCTGGTGTAGGCATTAGCTACATTCCTGATTATATAGCATTGCCTCTTATTGAAGCAGGAAAGCTTAAACGTATTCTTCCTGACTGGAAAAGTAACGGGCAGCCATTTTCTATACTTTATCGCGACAGAAAACAAATACCTTATCGAGTGCGATTACTGATAGACCATACACTGCAACACTTTACTAATGTGTAGCAGTGTGGGTTTTTATCATTGCAATAATTAAGCTAATTCGACGTTTAAAAACTAAGCCTAAGTACAATTACACCTAAAAATGCTGTTGCTAATCCTATCACTTCTTGGCGGGTAAACGACTCTTTTAGAATGATACGTGAGTAGAGCAAAATAATTAAAATGTTCATTCCGGAAATAGCCGAAACAAGTCCTGTGTTGCCTAGCGAGAATGCCGATATTATTGCCACCATACCTGCCACGTTTGTTAATCCAATCAGTAATCCGCACGAAAATGTTTTACTCGCAGACCAATACGTATCAGAGCTGTCTTGCGCTGCAAGTGCATTTTTACGTTTTACTAACCAACTGACAGCAAAAAGAAAGCTGCCAAACCCAAACATAGAGGTTAAAGTGGCAAACGTATCCGCCTCAAGAAGTGTTGATTGCTTACCCATTAAATCATTAAATGCAAAGGCAAGTGCAGCGAGTAATCCCCATTGCGCACCTTGTAGGTTGTTCAACGAAATATCGCTTGAATAACGAATGATATAAAGGCCACCAAAAATAATGAAAAAGCCAATTAATTGAATTGTTGTTAAGGTCTCCTGCCACAATAAAAAAGCAAATAAAAGGACAAACAGAGGCGTTAATCCAGATAAAATACTAATTAAAGACGCTTTACCAACCGAAAACCCCTTATGCAACAAACCATTAGCAGCAAAAGAGCCAAACCCTAAAGCCAGACCAACCGTAATGTCTGCCCAGCCATACCATGTGTGCTCAAACACCACTGTACCTAGCGCACTAATGACAAATCCTACAAAAAATACACCGAATAATAATAAGTTACGGTTAATTTTTTTCTGCGACGTCCATTGATACAACACTCCTCGAGCACCAAAAAAAACGGTTGCGAGTAATGCAAAAATTATCCACATACAAAAATGATTCCTTTAAAAAGTAATGGGGTAACAGTGAGGAGCGATTTAACAACACGTGTTAAGTACGAATATCCATTATATTCGCTTTTAAAATTTTATAAATAAGCATTAATGATAAGATAAATTCCATAAATGGTATTTAAAAAATAGCAGATGAAGATATAACTGCTCAGCGTCACTCTATTTAATAAAATAGCTTTGAGCAGTTATTAGAGTGGATCCTAACTGACCTCTTTGAATGGATTTCGGGTATCTTGGTGTGCATCTAGATTACGCATTAAAATAGCGTGATCTAAGTTAACGCTCTCATCTAGCGGGATTTTTACAATGTGACCAGAACCTTTAGCATCGCTAATACTTTCGCCTTTTTTGTTTTCCATACATTCAAGCACAAAACTAATATTTCCCTTTGGCGTCATTAGCTCTAAAGAGTGGCCTGTGCAAAATTTATTTTTAACGTCTATTTCAACTAATCCATTTTCGCAGCGCCCAAGTACTTCACCCACAAATTGCTGCTTGGTAGAAACTGAATGACCGTATTCATAGTTTTGATATTCTTGGTGGGCATGGCGTTTTAAAAAGCCTTCGGTGTAGCCTCTATGTGCTAAGTTTTCAAGCGTCTTAAATAAGTTAGTATCGAATGGTTTACCTGAAGCCGCGTCATCTATTGCTTTACGATACACTTGTGCAGTGCGCGCCACATAATAAAATGACTTAGTACGCCCTTCTATTTTTAAACTATGTACACCCATTTTTGTTAACTGATCTACGTATTGCACAGCGCGTAAATCTTTTGAGTTCATAATATACGTGCCGTGTTCATCCTCAAACGCAGGCATGTATTCGCCAGGGCGGCCTTGCTCCTCTAACATAAATACATCGTTACTTGGCGCGCCTTCACCTAATGTAGGAATAACCTGTTTGGGATCAAACTTATGCACCATTTCACCGGTTTCATTTTCAACACCTAGCTTAACATCATAATCCCATCGACATGCATTAGTACATGTACCTTGGTTTGGGTCGCGTTTATTAATGTAACCGGAGAGCAAACAACGCCCTGAATACGCCATACACAGTGCGCCATGCACAAATACTTCAAGTTCTGTGTTTGGGCAGAGTGTGCGTATCCCACTAATTTCTTCGAGTGATAGTTCTCGCGATAGAATAACTCTTTCAATTCCCTGCTTTGCCCAAAACTGCACACTTGCAAAGTTTACGGCGTTAGCCTGTACCGATAAGTGAATAGGCATGGCTGGCCATTTTTCACGAACAAGCATAATTAAACCAGGGTCTGACATAATCAGCGCATCAGGCCCCATAGCAATAACAGGTTCAATGTCACGTAAATACGATTTTACTTTCGCGTTATGCGGCGCAATATTAGACACCACATAAAACTTTTTATTTTGCGCATGCGCTTCACTAATACCAATTTGCAGGGTCTCTAGGTCAAACTCATTATTACGCACACGCAAACTATAACGAGGCTGCCCCGCATAAACCGCATCTGCGCCATAAGCAAACGCGTAGCGCATATTTTTTAAGCTCCCTGCAGGGCATAACAGTTCAGGTACAAAAGAAGTTAAAGAAGAAACAGTTGGCATGTGCGCTCCATACATCGAACCGAGTATAAGTCGGTTGCATGATTAATTAATTTACGAGCGCGGCATTATAAATCCGCCAAGCATTGTGCTTTTGATCAAGATCACAAAACTGCAATCAAACTGGTTTTTAATAAAATTAGGATTTTTCACTTAAAACGCGTATAATTCGCGCCCGTTAATATTCACACTTTTACTTAAAATTATTGGAGCATAAAGATGGCTTTAGAGCGTACTTTCTCAATCGTAAAACCTGATGCAGTTGCTAAAAACCACATTGGCGCTATCTACAACCGTTTCGAATCTGCTGGCCTTAAAATCGTTGCAGCTAAAATGGTTCACCTTTCACAAGAGAAAGCTGAAGGTTTCTACGCAGAACATAGCGAACGTCCTTTCTTCGGTGCTTTAGTATCTTTCATGACATCTGGTCCAGTAATGGTTACCGTTCTTGAAGGCGAAAACGCTGTTCTTAAAAACCGTGAAATCATGGGTGCTACTAACCCTGCTGAAGCACTAGCTGGTACTTTACGTGCAGACTACGCTGATAGCATCGACGAAAATGCTGTTCACGGTTCTGATGCTGTTGAATCTGCTGCTCGCGAAATCGCGTACTTCTTCGCTGACGAAGAGCTTTGTTCACGTACTCGTTAATTCGAATTCGTTAACATATTGAAAAGGGCTTTCGGGCCCTTTTTTAGTCATTACGTAAAGTATTAATCAGTAAACTAATAATGTTTTACTTAATGATTAAAGTGAGTGAATTGTGTACAATTCGTCCTCGTAAATTTTATCTCCACCGTCACCGATTGAGGTTGTTTCATGACCGAGCAAAAAAAGATTAACTTATTAGATTTAAACCGAGATGCAATGCGCGAGCTATTTGCATCGTTCGGTGAAAAACCGTTTCGTAGTGACCAGGTGATGAAATGGATTTATCATTTTGGCGTAGATAACTTCGACGAAATGACCAACGTAAATAAAAAGCTTAAAGAAAAGCTTAAAGCTGAGTGCGAAATTGTTGCACCAGAAATCACCGTTCGCCAACAAGCAAGCGACGGGACTATTAAGTACGCACTTATTCTTGAAGGCGGCCAAGAAGTAGAAGCTGTTTGGATCCCTGAAAAAGAACGCGCTACTTTATGTGTATCATCACAAGTTGGTTGTGCGCTTGAATGTACTTTTTGTTCTACTGCTCAACAAGGCTTTAACCGTAACTTAAAAGTATCTGAAATCATTGGCCAAGTTTGGCGTGTAGCTAAAGATATAGGCCTTGATGGCCATAGCGAAAAGCGCCCAGTAACTAACGTTGTGATGATGGGTATGGGTGAGCCTTTACTTAATCTTAAAAACGTAGTGCCAGCAATGGAACTAATGATGGACGATTGGGGCTTTGGTTTATCTAAGCGCCGCGTAACATTAAGTACGTCAGGCGTTGTACCTGCACTTGATTTACTAAAAGAGAAAATTGACGTAGCACTGGCTATTTCATTGCATGCACCAGATAACGCACTGCGTGACATTTTAGTGCCCGTTAATAAAAAGTACCCTATTGAAGAATTTTTAGCCGCGTGTCGTCGTTATATCGACGGTTCAAAAGCTAATAAAGACGTAACCGTTGAATACGTTATGCTTAACGGTATTAACGACAGCACCGATCAGGCGCATGCACTCGTGCAAACGTTAAAAGGCACACCATCTAAAGTAAACCTTATTCCGTTTAACCCGTTCCCAGGTAATGAGTACACTCGCTCAAGTAACAGCCGTATTGATCGCTTTTCAAAGGTATTACAAGCAGCCGGCGTTACCTGTATTGTTCGTCGTACTCGAGGGGACGATATTGATGCAGCTTGTGGACAATTAGTGGGTGATGTAGTGGATCGTACTAAGCGCTTAGCTAAAAAGAAAATGCGTGATGATAATGCGATTACTGTAAACATTCATCAAGCATAACTTTTAGTAAAATACTTAAAGCCTTTATATTAATTCGTTTATTTTTAAATATATGATGCAACATAAAGGCTTTTAGGTAAGATAGAAGATATGGATTAAAATACAGAGATAAGGTAATGCGATCTTTACTTGCTTTAACTATATCGGCACTCGCTCTAAGCGGGTGTGTAACCGAAAATAGTTATAACGGCAGTGACAAACCCGTCGTCGAAAATAAAATTAATAATATAGGCGCAGCGCGAACGCGTATTGCTCTAGCATTACAATACCTAAATACAGGCAATAATTCTCAGGCTAAATATAATTTAGAGCGTGCAGCCGAATTTGCACCAAATTTACCAGAGGTTCATTACTCTCTAGCTTATTACTATCAACAAGTTGGTGAAAATACACTGGCCGATAAAGCTTACCAAAAAGCACTCGCCATAAAACCAGACGATCCAAATACCTTAAATAACTACGGTGTATTTTTATGTGGCATAAATGAATACGACCGAGCCACTGATCAATTTTTAAAAGCAATAGAAATCCCTAGCTACATTCGTGTTGCAGAAAGCTACGAAAATTTAGCTTTATGTGCCATTGAGTTTAACGATTTTGATAATGCTGAAAGTTATTTTAAACAAGCCATGAACCACAGCTCGCAAAGAACGTCTACTTTAATCAGTTTAGCTGCACTGTTTTATGCTAAAAGTGATTTACACAAAGCAAGTGAGCTTTTAAAGCGTTATGACGATACAGGCAAAGTTTCATCTCGGGCTTTAATGCTTAACTATTTAATAAAAAATCGAATGGGTAAAATAGAAGATGCAGAAAAAATTGCGACCACTATTTCACAGACCTACCCAACGAGTAATGAAGCATACGTAATTCGAGAGCAAAAAGTACGGTTAAGCGAATTTGAAATTTTAAGAGAAAAATACCGAAAAGCTAAACTTGATGAATTACAAGAAACAAGTAATGGTGGACAAATTAGTGTTAAACCAAAAATAAAAATCACCCGGAAAAAACACATTGCTAGAGATAATTCAACAAGCTTAGTTACCAACGATAACAAACGCATAAGTTTAGCACCCCAAACTCAAATGGATAATGCAAGTTCAGTTATTGCAAGTACTGTTAATCCAATTAATAAAGGAAATACTTATACAAGCGCGCCCCCATCATCTATTTCAGAAAAAGAAACGACACCAACAGTAACTAGTTCAAGTACTAAAACCGATACATCGGCTATCATGCTTGCTTTAACAACTGGTCATAATTCAACTAATACGATGCAAAAAACGGTCGCCGCTCCACAAGTACCTAAATCACAAAAACAAGCCGAAAAAACATTAACTAAACCAAATGACAGCATTAAAATAATTTCTTTTGGCGCCCCTAAAGATGCAAATTTTAATTCGCAGCAAACTCCCCCTGTAATAAAGGCTCCTATAGAACAGAATGATTCTGATGTTGTTTTTTACACTGCAACGAAAGATACTAACGTGTTTGCTGAAAGTAGCCGCCAAAATAATAATGACATACAGTTTAAGAGTTATGAGGCAAGTGAACACATTGAACCACCAATGCTTAACCCTAAAGTACCAACTTTAAGCATCCCATTTCATGTAATTCAATTCGGTGAAAACCTATTTAGCATTTCGGTGCGATACAATGTTAAACTACAAAAACTTCTACAATGGAATGGTTTAAAAGAGTCGGATCGGGTAATGAATGGAAGTAAAATTTACCTAAACGATCCTAATGTTTATTACGAAATTAAAGCTGGCGACACCCTTTACGAAATAGCTACCCAGCGGCGTGTATTAATTGATCAATTAATGCGATGGAATAAATTAAGTCCTGACATAGCACTTACGCCAGGGCATAGACTTTTACTAGTGGATCCAGACTCATACACATTATGAATGAAGACAATACGCAAACACAGAGCGAACAACCAACGGTTGGTCAAATACTAAAAGCACATCGTGAGCAAGCGAATGTGAGCATTGAAGCAATTGCTAAGCCGTTAAAACTATCTGAACTACAAATAAAGCGTCTTGAAAACGATGAATTTCAATTACTCGGTCCTATTACGTTTGTAAAAGGTTATATTAAAAACTATTGCCGAGAATTAAAAGTTGATTGCACGCCTATTCTAGCTATGATGCCAGCCCCACCTGAGCCGGCTAAACCCGCGAACATGCAAAGCTTTTCACGCCGAACGGAGAAAGAAGCCAATGACAGCCGATTAATGTTCGTGAGTTATATTATTTTAGCGATCGTCATTGGTTCGTCTGCACTTTGGTTTTGGCAAAATGCCACGCCAATTGAAGAACAAACAAGTAATATTAATGTTGAGAACTCAATTATGAGTGAGCGACAAGCAGCACAATCTCCTTTTTTTGAACAAGAACAACAAGCAGATACTAATAAAACGGTACAACCGCAAAGCGAAACATTAAATGATTTAGTAGAACAACCCGTAGAAACAGTAACTACTGATCTGGATAAAACACCAGGTATAAGTACAATCGTGATGAACTTTAACGATGAAAGCTGGGTTGAAGTTTATGACGGTGAGGGTGAAAAAGTAGCTTTTGGTGTTAAAAAAGCAGGCTACCAGATGACGGTTAGCGGTACTCCTCCTTTTTCTGTTGTACTAGGTAAGCATGACGTTGTAAGTATTACCTTGGATGGTGAGCCTATCGACATTTCGGCTTTTCCTAAAAATCGTTTAGCTAAATTTAAATTACCACTAGCAGAGTAGTCGCTATGTTTTCAGAATCTCCAATTAAACGCAGAAAATCAACTCGTATCAATGTAGGTAATGTACCTATTGGTGATGGTGCACCGATTGCAGTGCAATCAATGACCAATACCGATACCATGGACGTAGATGCAACCGTGGCACAAATTCAGGCGATACAAGATGCCGGTGCCGACATTGTGCGTGTATCAGTGCCAACAATGGATGCAGCAGATGCATTTAAAAGTATTAAAGAACAAGTCACTATCCCTTTAGTAGCCGATATTCACTTTGATTACCGTATAGCCTTAAAAGTGGCAAAATACGGCGTGGATTGCCTACGAATAAACCCAGGTAATATAGGCAGCGAAGAACGTATTAGAGCCGTGGTCGACTCAGCTCGCGAGCATAACATTCCTATTCGTATTGGTGTAAATGGCGGCTCACTTGAGCGCGACTTACAAGAAAAATACGGCGAGCCTACACCTGAAGCCTTATTAGAATCAGCAATGCGCCATGTAGATATATTACGCCGCCTTGATTTTGACCAATTTAAAATATCAGTAAAAGCGTCAGATGTATTTTTAGCCGTTGGTGCGTATCGCTTACTTGCTAAAGAAATAGACCAACCACTGCATTTAGGTATTACCGAAGCAGGCGGCATGCGCTCAGGTTCGGTAAAATCAGCCGTTGGTTTAGGTATGTTACTTGCTGAAGGCATTGGCGACACACTACGAGTATCACTTGCAGCCGACCCAGTACAAGAAATCAAAGTAGGCTTTGATATTTTAAAATCGCTGCGTATACGCTCACGCGGTATTAACTTTATTGCCTGCCCTAGCTGCTCACGCCAAGAGTTTGATGTAGTTAGCACCATGAACCAGCTTGAAGAACGCCTTGAAGATATTATTGAGCCTGTATCGGTTTCGGTAATTGGTTGTGTTGTAAATGGCCCAGGTGAAGCACTCGTTAGTGATATAGGTCTTGCTGGTGCAAACCGTCGTTCTGGCTTATATATTAATGGCGAGCGTCAAAAAGCACGTATCGATAACAATAATATTGTTGAACAACTCGAAGGTTATGTACGTGACTTTATAGCCCAAAAGCAAAACCAAACACCTATCGACATAAAAATAGTCGAATAAATACCGTATTTAGTGGCAAACAACGCTGTTTGCCGTTGACCTTTATAGCAAGTGGATACCCAAACCACCTCAAAATACAGAACTCAGCGTTTCACAGGGATTTAATATCAAGGCGTTACTTTGCAAGTATGGCAATCCCTTTTAAAAAGTAACAACGATGAGAGTAAGTGCCTGTGAACCGCCCAATGGGTTGGTTTTAAAGCGATTTATACTACGTTATTGATTTTAACAATAGAACCTCTATTATTTGCAATCAATGCCTTGCCTAAATCGCTTTTAATTCCAACTGAAAGTCGCATCTTGGGGTAGTTTGGGTATATAATAGCGGGTCAATTTTTAGCATTCTTGTTGTGTAAGCATTTTTTATTACACATAAACAGCATTTAGGATTTATCAGTGGCAAAACAAATTCAGGCAGTTCGCGGTATGAACGATTGTCTGCCAGGCGACACACAAGTTTGGCAGAAAGTAGAAAGCATTTTACGCGAGACAGTAGCATCGTTCGGTTATCAAGAAATTCGTTTTCCTATTGTAGAATCAACCGACTTATTTAAACGCTCTATTGGTGAAGTAACCGATATAGTAGAAAAAGAAATGTACACCTTTGCAGATCGCAATGGCGACTTATTAACACTGCGCCCTGAAGGCACCGCTGTATGTGTGCGCGCAGGTAACGAAAATGGATTATTATATAACCAAGAGCAGCGTCTTTGGTATATGGGACCAATGTTTCGCCATGAACGCCCGCAAAAAGGTCGTTACCGCCAGTTTCACCAATTTGGTTTAGAAACGTTTGGTATTGCCACAGCCGATATAGATGCCGAAGTTATTTTATTAACAGCGCAGCTATGGGAAGCATTTGGTATTACTGAGCACGTACGCTTAGAGCTTAACTCATTAGGATCTAACGAAGCGCGCGCCGATTACCGTGATGCATTAGTAGCTTACCTTGAACAACACATAGATGTGCTTGATGAAGATTCAAAACGTCGTATGTATTCAAACCCATTACGCGTACTTGATAGCAAAAACCCAGATGTACAAGCCATATTAACCGACGCACCTAAATTATCTGAGCACCTAGATGTTGAATCAAAAGAACATTTTGAAAATTTATGTGAACGTTTAGACGCCGCAGGCGTCTCATACACGGTTAATGAAAAATTAGTACGTGGTTTAGACTACTACAACCGTACCGTATTCGAATGGGTAACCGACAGTTTAGGCGCACAAGGCACTGTTTGTGCTGGCGGTCGTTACGATGGTTTAGTTGAGCAACTAGGTGGTAAAGCAACC
Source organism: Pseudoalteromonas sp. S3431 (assembly GCF_000690035.1). Taxonomy (NCBI): domain Bacteria; kingdom Pseudomonadati; phylum Pseudomonadota; class Gammaproteobacteria; order Alteromonadales; family Pseudoalteromonadaceae; genus Pseudoalteromonas; species Pseudoalteromonas sp. S3431. Next base: position 54,993 of record NZ_JJNY01000005.1, on the reverse strand, counting down.
CCAGCGGTTGGTTTTGCAATGGGCCTAGAACGTTTAGTATTATTGCTACAGGCTATTGAGTGTGTGGGTGACATTCGTCGCAATGCTGATGTATATTTAGCAGCGATGGGCGACAAAGCAAGTATTCAAGCACCTATTATTGCCTCTGAACTACGTCGTGACGTAGCCGGTTTACGTGTTATGGTACATGCTGGCGGCGGTAACTTTAAAAAACAATTAAAACGTGCTGATAAAAGCGATGCACTTGTTGCTGTTATTATCGGTGAAGATGAATTAGAAAAAGGCGTTGTGACTATAAAGTATTTACGTGAACGTAAAGAACAAGTCACACTAGAATTAGAACAAGCTAAAACGCTATTAGCTGAGCTTATTAACGGCTAAGCTGACATTAGAGGTAAACATGGATATACATTCAACAGAAGAAGAACAAGCAGAAGCCATTAAACGTTTTTTCCGTGAAAACGGCGTTTCACTTGCACTAGGTATAGTTGTTGGCTTGGGTGGTTTGTATGGCTGGAAAGCGTATAACCAAAACCAAATCACAACAGCTGAGAAAGCATCAAACTCTTTCACTAAGCTTGTTGAAGGTGATGATGTATTATCTTCAGCAGATACGTTTATCAGCGAAAATAAAGACACAAACTATGCAACATTAGCCGCATTTGTTGCTGCTAAAGATGCTGTAGATGCGCAAAAGTTAGATGTAGCAAGCGAAAAACTGAGTTGGATCGTATCTAATGTGCAAAATACAGAACTAAAAGCAATTGCTATTACACGCTTAGCCCGCATTCAAATTGCACAAACTAAATATGACGATGCATTAAATACATTAAATGCACCATTACCAGAAGCATTTAACGCAAACGTTGCCGAACTTAAAGGCGATATTTACGCTCAGCAAGGTAATAAAGATCAGGCTCGCACTGCTTATCAAGCAGCTGTAGATGCAGGTGGATTAACCAGTAACCCACTATTACAAGTTAAGTTAGATGACCTAGCAGTAACTAGCCCAGCGGCTTAAGGTTTTAGGCATGAGAAAATTAACGACTGCAACCCTTGCCCTATGTATGGCAACACTGATGGGTTGTTCATCAAGTGATGATGAAGACGAACTAGTACTTCCTGAAATTGTAAACCAGTTTGAAACTGACGTTGTTTGGCAAGAATCAGTTGGTGACGGTGTAGAGCATTATTTCTCTCGTCTAACGCCTGCTATTTATAAAGATACTGTATACGTTGCTAGCCGTGAAGGCCAAGTTGAAGCACTTTCGCTTACGAATGGCGACACAAAATGGGAAACTGACGTGCGTCAGGATTTATCATTTTGGCCATGGAGTGACAACGGTACAGCAAAATTATCAGGCGGTATTTTACAAGCTTATGGTAAGATTTATATTGGCTCTGAACATGGCTTCATTATAGCCCTTGACCGTGAAACAGGCGAAGAAGTTTGGCGTAAAAATGTACCTGGTGAATCGCTATCAAAACCAACTGCTGGCGATGGCTTAGTTTTTGTTAATTTAGCGTCTGGTAAATTATTAGCGCTACACCCAGATACAGGTGAGCAGCGTTGGAGCTTTGAACAAGAAGTACCGCCGCTAACATTGCGCGGACAAAGCTCGCCAACCGTTGCTAACGGTGGTGTATTAGTTGGCCTTGAAACAGGCAAGTTAAACGTTTTGATTTCAGAAAGTGGTTACTCAGCATGGAGCGCAGAAATAGCGGTAGCTAAAGGTGCATCAGAGTTTGAACGCCTAGTTGACGTAGATACTCAACCACTTATTAGCGGCCCATACGCATATGCTATTGCTTATAATGGTAACTTAGCCGCTATTGATATTCGCTCAGGTAATATTGTCTGGAAACGTGAATACAGTAGCTACCGCGATATTGCAATGGACGCACAAAGTATTTATGTAGTAGATAGCGATGGTGTTATTTACGCATTGGATAAAGATTCAGGTATTGAACGTTGGAGCCAACCCGCTCTACGTGGTTGGTACTTAACAGGCCCTACAGTTGCGGGTAGCCATTTAGCTATAGGCGACCAAGAAGGTAACCTGCATTGGTTAAATAAAGAAACTGGCGAGCTAGTATCTCGTGAAGACTTTGACAGTTCAGGATTTTTTATTGAGCCTGTTGTTGCCGACGATAAACTGATTTTATACACCCGTGATGGTGAAGTTAGTGCGGTTAAAATACCGAACTAACTTACTACTATTAGTATAACCTGCTAATAGTTAATTATTTTTTGTAAGGCTTCGCACTGCGAAGCCTTTTGTTGTTTTTTAAAGAGGTAGTTTATGCTTCCCGTGATCGCTCTAGTTGGGCGACCCAATGTGGGCAAGTCCACATTATTTAACCGTTTAACACGTACTCGTGATGCGCTCGTAGCCGATTTCCCTGGTTTAACACGAGATAGAAAATATGGCCAAGCTAGTTATGATGGCTATGAATTTATCGTGGTAGATACGGGTGGTATTGATGGCTCAGAAGAAGGCATCGAAATCGAAATGGCAGATCAATCTCTGCTAGCCATTGAAGAAGCCGACATTGTTCTGTTTTTAGTAGATGCTCGTGTAGGTATGACCGTAGCTGACCAAGCAATTGCTAATCACTTACGCAAGCAAGATAAAAAGTGTTTTGTTGTTGCCAACAAAACCGATGGTATTGATGCAGATTCAAACTGTGCTGAATTTTACCAATTATCATTAGGTGAAATTCATCATATTGCGGCATCCCATGGTCGTGGTATTACGTTATTACTTGAGCAAACACTTCAGCCGCTTATTGCTGAATTAGCTGCACAAGACGAAGACGTAACAGGCGATGACGAAGAGCTTATTAATCTTTACGAAGAAGATGAAGACAGCGACACCGATCACCAGGCATTTGCAGACAAACCTGTAAAGCTTGCCATTATTGGTCGCCCTAATGTTGGTAAGTCTACACTTACTAACCGAATACTCGGTGAAGAACGCGTAATTGTATACGATATGCCTGGTACAACACGTGACTCTATCTACATTCCGATGACGCGAAATGAAAAAGAATATGTGTTAATTGACACAGCCGGTGTTCGCAAACGTAAAAAAGTAAGCGACGTAGTTGAGAAGTTCTCTGTAATTAAAACGCTTCAAGCAATCGAAGACTGTAACGTTGTGTTATTGATTGTTGATGCTCGCGATGGTATTTCAGATCAAGATTTAAGCTTATTAGGCTTTGCTCTTAACTCAGGTCGTTCATTGGTAATTGCAGTGAACAAATGGGATGGCTTAGACGATTATGTTAAAGATCGTATTAAATCAGAGCTCGATCGCCGTTTAGGCTTTATTGACTTTGCACGCCTACACTTTATATCTGCACTACACGGTACAGGTGTTGGTCATTTATTCGAATCTGTTGACGAAGCGTATGAGTCTGCAACTAAACGTATAAGTACTGCAATGTTGCGTCGTATTATGGACATGGCTCAAGCCGATCACCAGCCGCCACTTGTTCGTGGTCGTCGTGTTAAGCTCAAATATGCGCATGCCGGTGGTTATAACCCACCACGTATTGTTATTCACGGTAACCAAGTTAAAGATTTACCAGATAGTTATAAACGCTACCTGATGAACTACTACCGTAAAGCGCTTAAAATTATGGGCACCCCAATCAAAATTGAATTTAGAGAAGGTGAAAACCCATTTGCTGGTCGTGTTAATAAAGTAACACTGTCGCAAAAGCGTAAAATACGTGCATTTGCTAAAGAAAATCGTAATAAATAAATTCGTTAAAAATTAGTTTATTGTAATAAAAACGGCGTACTTTTTAGTACGCCGTTTTTGTTTTAATATGTTTTTAACAGTCACAAACTAAGTAAAGCTAAGCGAACCAAGTTCTCAACGGTGGTTTCATGCGCACTTTTATTTTTATTAGTTGGCGTAAACCTAGAAGTAGGTGATTTAATAGTTATAAACCCATGATTGGTTGCCATTTCATGAGCTAATAGCTTACGCTCTTTGGGTGTTAAGTGGTTTTCGTGTATTTTTTCCAGCTCGCCACTATCAAGCCATATTCCTGCACAGCCTGGGCATTCATCTATTTCAACGGCCTTTACTGGCGAAAAATACCTGCGCATCATTACAATTTTTTTGCACTTTGGGCAATTAATTCGTAGTGATACATCGTATTCACTCTCGCTATGTTCACTCAAATGCTTTAGCAACACCTGACCATGCTTTAGCTCTGGCGAGCTAAATTTAAAAATTTGGCTGTTATCAAAAAATACGCCGCCTTGCGCTGAAGTGTAAACAGTAATACCGCCAATTAATAACGGCTCAAGAGAGGCATTTGTACGTGGGCAATGCATTTAAAACTCCTTTTTATTTTAATACTTAACTTATACTACTTTACTCAAGTGCTTTGTGAATAAGCCCAACAAGTGGTGCGGGTAATGTAATATTACCTGCAAGTACAAACTCATGCGCTTCATCTGACATTTTTTGCCAAGTACGACGAATTATACCAATCCACTTTTCCTCATTGTAATCTGGTTTTGCATTGGCAAATCCAAGCATATAATGTTCAATAAACACCAAACTAGCCACATTTTCAACAAGCTGGCTGTCTGGATTACGTTTAATATTCTTTTTAGCGACCGCATCGTACACTCGGTTTTGCTCAGCTTCATCGTAACCAGCTTGCTTCATGAGCGCAACAACACTGCTAGCATGAAATATATAAAGTGCACTGCGCCATTGATGATAGCCCTGCTTATTCATTTCAAAGTCACTACGTGGCGACTTCCAGCGTTGTATATGCTGCCCGCGCACTGCAATTTGCATGAGTTCATCGGCATCTGGTTTAAAACGAGTTAACATTTCGCTCATGCGCAAGGCGTATAAACTTTCTTTAGGAAAGCTTTGTCCATTGTGCTGTTCACTATTTGGGTCTTGGTTATTAGCTTCATCAATTAAGGTAATTACTTTATTAAACATGACGGTCATTTTTTATAATAAGTTTTAATCATTCTAAACGCTGATAAAACAATAAACTAGTACGCCAATCAGTTACGCAGTGAAATTTGTTCAATCAACAGTAAAACCTAGAGGTACTGGTTATAAAAGTAAGCGCATTGATTAAGTTAACTTGGTACTATATTGAGCAAAAATTAAAATAAAAAAGCGCGATAAATAATAACTAATTCGCCAATAACGGATGACTATGTTTAAAAAAACTCTTTTAGCTATATGCTTAGCGGTTGCATCGCTACCAAGCTTAGCCGACAGTAACACTGATTTAAAAACCATTATTGATAACCACTGGCAAAACGCTAAAGCTGAAAAAATATTTTTTCGTACCGATCCAGATGGCTGGAAGCCAAACGGTACATTGCCAAATTGGAGCGAGCAAGCCATTGCAAAGCGCCAAGCTTATAACAACAGCGTACTAAAAAGCTTAGCCAGCATTGACCCAAAAACGCTCAACAACAAGCAGCTAATGAACTACCGCTTATTTAAATATGAGCGAGAAACAGAGCAGCAAAGCTACCTTTATCAAGATAAGTATTTTCCGGTTAATTTTTTAAGTGGCTGGCATACTTATTTTGCCGAAGCACCGGCTAACATGGCATTTTTAACACCCGACGATTACAACGCATTTTTAATCAGCCTTGCCGACTACCCTCGATTTAATCAGCAAAATATTGATTTAATGAAAGAAGGTATAAAAACAGGCTTTACTCATTACTGCAAAACCTTTGAAAATTACAGCCAAAGCATTAGCGCGCATATTGTTAAGCAACCTGAAAACAGTGCCCTTTACGAGCCCTTTACACGTATACCAAACACGTTTACAGCAGAGCAAAAAGCCACATACCAAAATAAAGCAAAGGCCTTAATCAGCTCAAAAGTAGTCCCTGCTTATCAGCATTTTTACGACTTTTTTGAAAACGATTACATGCCTAACTGTAGAGCCCAGCCGGGTATTGCAAGCGTTAAAGGCGGGCTTGAGTATTACAAATATGCAGTTAATTACTACACCACAACCAATGCCACACCAAAGCAAATTCATGAGCTTGGCTTAAAAGAAGTCGCGCGTATAAAAACGCAAATGCAAAACATTATTGATAAAGTAGGTTTTGATGGCACGTACAGCGATTTTTTAGAATTTTTAGCGACCGATGAGCAATTTTACGCAACAGACGCGCAAGACCTGCTTGAAAAAACAGCCTTTATTACGCAAAAAATGTATGGAAAATTACCAACCTACTTTAATCATTTACCGCGTAACACCTTTACTATAAAAGGCTCAGCGAGTCGCGGCGCGTTTTATATGCCACCTGCTGATAACCGCTCCCCTGGCACTTACTTTTTGGCCTCAACACCTAAGCTACAGCCTTTGTATAATTTAGAAGCACTAAGCCTTCACGAGGCAATACCAGGGCACCATTTACAAAACGCCATTGCAATGGAGTTAAATGTACCCCAGTTTAGACGCACACTTAGCCACTCAGCATTTGGCGAAGGCTGGGCACTTTACACAGAACGCTTAGGTAAAGAAGCCGGCTTTTATCAAAGCCCCTACAGCGACTTTGGTCGTTTAGGTTATGAAATGTGGCGTGCTGTGAGGCTTGTTGTTGATACCGGTATTCATGCGTTTGGTTGGAGCCGCCAAAAGGCTATTGACTACTTGGCAGATCACACTGCTTTGCCACAAAGTGCGGTGGAGGATCAAATAGATCGTTATATTTCATGGCCAGGCCAAGCGCTTTCGTACAAAATGGGCGAAATAAAAATACGCGAACTGCGCGCAAAAGCTGAAAAAGAACTAGGCGCTAAATTTGATATACGCAGCTTTCACGACACCGTTATAGGTCAAGGTTCACTCCCTATGGCTGTACTTGAAGACGTAATAAACGATTGGATAGCAGAGCAAAAATCAGTTATTTAACATTAAAGGAGGCGGTATTATTTGCCGCCTCTTTTTAAAACCCTCTTAAACAGCTCAAAACTAATCCCTACCCGCTTTTGCTTCGTAGAGCTTTAGAGTTTAAAAACCTGAGCAAACCTATGAGCAAACGTATTTTATATTGGCTACAAAACGATTTACGAATAGACGACAACCCTATTTTAAGCGAACTTGCTACTGAGCAATGCGCGCTTGATATTGTATTTGTTATAAACCCGCACTGGTTTAAAAATAATAACTACCAACAAAAGCCATATGGCGTGCACAAACAACAGTTTTTAATGCAAAGCTTGTACGAACTACAACAAGCGCTCATTGAACGCGGGCAAACACTGCACGTACTTGAGGGTGAACCCGTATCGCTTTTGAAAGCGCGTATAAATGAGCAAAATATAGATGAAGTTGTATACAGCGAGCAATTTGGTGTGTACGAGCAACGCCAAATAAACTTACTCAAAGCACATTGCCCTAATACTAAATTTACAGGGTCGCAGCAAGACACGCTCTATAAGCAAAGTGACCTACCCTTTGATTTAAACGAATTACCTAAACACTTTACCCCGTTTCGTAAAAAGGTAGAGGCCGCCACTAGCCCCATTTCACTTTCAACATTACCAAACGGTTTGCTCCCTCAGCCAATAACCTTGTGCGCTAAAAAACCTTTAGAGCGTATAGCAAATAATGGCGTAATGCATGGCGGGTTTAAAAGTGCGCAAACACATTTAAAGCAATACTTTTCAGGTTTACTACCAAGTACTTATAAAATAACTCGAAACGAGCTTGATGGCTTTAATAACACCACAAAATTTAGCACCTGGCTTGCTTTTGGTTGTGTAAGTGCGCGGCAAGTTTATAAAGCAGTTGAGGCGTACGAACATAACCAAATAACAAACGAGTCTACCTACTGGATTAAATTTGAATTGCTATGGCGAGAATATTTTAAATGGCATGCACTTAAGGCAGGTAAAAGCCTGTTTAGCTTTAAAGGCCAAAAGCAAACCAAACCCCTCACTACATTTATGCCAAGCCGATTTGCTGCATGGTGTAATGGCGCTACACCCTACCCATTAGTCAATGCCATTATGAACGAGCTAAACGCTACGGGTTATATATCAAATAGAGCAAGGCAAATTGCAGCAAGCTGCTTAGTAAACGAGCTTGGCCTTGATTGGCGATACGGCGCAGCTTATTTTGAACAGCAACTGATTGATTACGATGTAGAAGCTAATTGGGGTAATTGGCAATATATAGCAGGTGTAGGCGTAGATCCGCGTGGTGGTAGGCACTTTAATATACAAAAACAAACGTTACAGTTTGACCCGCACACTGTTTACACTAATAAATGGCAAGGCAATAAAAATACCAGCAGGCAGCTGGATACCTTAAACGAAGTTGATTGGCCAATTTAAGCCGCCAATCAACTTTTACCAAGTAACGTTTAAAACAATTCAGCAATGCCTATATTAATAGCGTAACCACCCAATGTTAAAAATAAAAACAAGCACAGCGCCAGCAACAGCGGTTTAATACCCGCTTGACGAATTGCCCCTACATGTGTGCGTAAGCCTAAAGCCACCATTGCAATGGTGAGTAATATATTATCAAACCAAACAACTGCGCTTGTAGCGACTTGAGGAATAACTGATAGCGAATGTACACCACTTGCCACAATAAATAGCACCGCAAACCAAGGGATTGTAATACCCGCTTTTTGCTCGCCGCCATGCACGTTATTGTTTGTTTTAGCATGCTTTTTACTTTGCCAAAACGATAAGCCCACTAAAAATGGCGCAAGCATCATCACCCTTAGCATTTTTTCTATAACGGCGGTATCTGAAGCATTGGCGCTTACAGCTGTGCCCGCTGCAACCACTTGCGCTACTTCATGAATAGTTGAGCCTACAAAAATACCGTAAGCGTGCTCGCTCAATCCCATGTAATCAAACATGATTGGGTAGGCAAACATGCTTAACGTGCCAAACACCACCACCGTTGCCACCGCTACCGATACTTTATGCGCTTGCGCTTTTATAACCGGCTCAGTTGCCATAACCGCAGCGGCACCACAAATAGAACTACCCGCGCCAATTAATATGGTTGTTTGTTCATCAAGCTTAAATACGCGCTTACCTAGCTGCACTGCCAAAATAAATGTGCCTAACAGCATTACAACATCGGTTAATAAGCCTTCCCAGCCCACGCCCGCTACTTGCGCAAAGGTAATTCTAAACCCAAACAACACAACCCCCGCTTTAAGCAATATACTTTTAGCGTAATCAACACCTATATCGGTTTGCGTAGCAATGCGCGAAAACACACTGTTACCCACAATAATGCCAAGCACAATACCAATCGTTAAAGAGCTAAATTGCGCACTTTGCATTACAGGCAATTTGCTCAATGCAACAGATGCCCCCGCCAAAACAACCACCAGCAGCATACCTAACCACCAGCGCGTATCGCCATATTGCTTAGTATTAATACTAAAAAGCTGTGGCATATCTTTAATTGCACTAAGCATAGTCATCCCTTAATAAAGTTATCGTAATTAATTGACTTCATTTTAAGAAAGCGCAAAATATAACTCCAATAAATTAAAATCATGATTCGATAACTTAAAGTTATGTAATTTGAGAGGCACAATGAACTTGCATGCACTTCGGGTGTTTTATACGGTAGCAAAGCTTGGTAGTTTTTCAGGCGCAGCCGAGGCGCTTTTTATAAGCCAACCCGCTGTATCTAAAGCGCTAAAAGAGCTTGAGCACCAATTAAATATTCAACTTATAGAGCGTGCATCTAAAGGCAAAAAACTTACCTTAAGCGAGGGCGGTCAAGCCTTGTATGATCATGCACGTAGCATTTTTGCCATTGAAAAAGCCGCCATTGAAGATATTAAATCGCGCACAGGGCTTAAGCGTGGCACGCTCGTTATAGGCACTAGTACAACCATTGCCAGCTATTGGCTACCGCCCTATTTAGCTAAGTTTTGCGCGCAGTACCCACATATAAAAGTAGAAGTACAAGTGGCTAATACCGCACAAATTGAGCTTGCCTTACTGGAATGCACTATCGATTTAGCACTGGTTGAGGGCACACCTACCGAGCCGCATATAATAAGTAAGCACTGGCAAAACGATTTAATGAGTATCGTTATACCGAGTAACTTTAAGCCCACGAAAGACCTAAAAGCATGGTTAAACAAACAGTTTTGGCTACTGCGCGAGCCGGGCTCGGGCACTTTAGAAATGTCGGTTAAGTTATTAGCCCAACATGGCGTACAAGCAGAGCAAAGTATGCAATTAGGCAGCAACGAAGCCATAGCAAGGGCCGTCGCTCAAGGTATGGGGGTCGCATTATTGCCAAATGTAGTTACTGAAGATTTAGTGCAGTTAGGAAAATTAACTCGCTTGAGCCAAAAAAATAACGAACAACTCTCTCGGCCACTTTATCAACTGCATTATAAAGACAGACCGTCTTCACATGCCGCACAAGCATTCGAAAAAAGCCTGTTTAGTGAATAATGTTTATATCAATAAGTGTATACGCGATTTGTAAGTCGCGTATATGCGATTATTGGTAAGCTTAGCCTCTTGTTGAGTGCTTTATTGCTCGACATATTTAAATGTATTCGCACCATCAAAATATCTGATATTTACTGCTTTAATAATATCTGAGTTTACCATTCTGGCATTTATTGCAACTCTATTTATACCATTATCTCGTTTTTGAGTGTAATGAGTGGTGCAACCACAAAACGAGCACGAGTGATACGAACGTAGTTTATTACCCCATAGATATACAGCATTATTTGATTCTTGTTTTATTACTACTTGATTCGCTGTGTAATATACCCACAAAGCTGCAATACGATAACATATGGAACAATTACAACTGGTTACTGATTTCGGTAATTTTTTTGTGGTTATCGCTATATTTCCACAATGGCAAGTTGCTTCGATCATGTAGCCTCCTTGGACAGTTAACACTTTAGTATTTACACAACACGCAGTTTATGTTGCATAATCGCTTATTGAACTAACAAAACTAGACCGCCACTAAGCAGGTTTAACTGGAGATCATCCTAATATTGTTCAGCCTCTATCTAGGGTCTTATATGGACTCCCCGTAAATGTCAAAAAGAAAAAGTTAAAATAAATTTAGATGCTAGCTTATATACGGGCTCAAATTATTTAAACAGGACAGCCACTCTAATTGAACAGACAAAAAATCTCCTAGATTCTAATTGGAAGTGCACCACCCACACATTAATGTATTAATAAACTATTTATTGCAGCTCACCATCTAACTTATAAACAGATTAGCTAAACCGACAAGCTCTAATATACATAGCTCTATTTATAAGTCCTGCGTTAAATCTTGCGCTAATGTTCCCGTTGGCTTTTCAATTACGCGTACTAACTCTTTACCATCGTCTTTTACAATAAACGTAGGTGTGTATTGTAAGTCGTGAGCCTGTGCAATGCCTGCATCATCGCGTTTGTTGTAACCCACGGCCACGTAGTCAATGCTTGCAAGTTGTACTTTCGATGCATCAAGTAACTTAATGAGTTTTGGCACTTCGCGCTCACTGTCGTGGCACCACGTGCCAAATAATACAATTAGCTCTTTGCCTTCTAGCTTTTGCATTAGGGCAATGTCTTGTGCTGTTGGTGTATACGTCTTGTAGTGCTCGTTAAACTTGTCGTAGTCGCTTAGCAGTGCTTGCGTACTTATCTCGCCCGAAAATGGCGCCGTAGCAGCGCAGCTTACAAGCGGCATGCTTAAAGCGCACAGTAAAATTAATTGTTTAAACATAAGGTTACTCTTAATTTAGGTATTAATTTAGGTATTAATTTAGGTATTAAACGACTATACCCAATATTGAGTGTGGAGTGAACAACTCAAAACCGTTACTTTTTATCCATAAAAAACTTAACTTGCGATAAGTTAGTTAAATATTCTCGCCTTACGTTTTTATTCTCAGCTAGCTTATCTAAGTCACCAATTAAGGTAACTAGTTTATTATGAGAATGGCTGCTTGTTTTTTTAAACTCGTCTTGCTTTTCGTCGCTCTCAACACGCTCTTTTTTATTCATGTTGTAGCTGTTTTCGTTTTCTTCAAGCCAAATATCGTCAATTAAGCGAATGTCGCTTTTACTAACAGTTTGCTCTTGCATCGCCATTTGCAGCTCGTATTGATTAGTTTGCGGATTAAACTCAAACATTTTTGTATCAACATCAACCTCGTGAGACTGATCAAGCCCCACAAGCTCTTTATTTTTAACGGCGGTGTTTACGTTATAACTCTCTTCTTTGTCGTAATAATCAGGGCGACTGTATTGATAATCAAAGTGGCTACTTACATTTTTACTTTGCGTTACACCGCTAAGCTCCCCTAATTGGGCTTGTTCAGTCGCTTGGCTTAGCTCAATTGTACTTTTAGGTTGATAGTCGCCGTTATCCAGCGAATAAGAAAATGTAGCATCAAAATCAGCGAGCTTAGAAATACCCGCACCCAATGTATTGGGCGCTTTATTACCAAGCCCTTGGTAACGGGCATCGTTTGTAATTATGTTATCAACCAAATCGGCAACCATGGCGCGCCCGTCATTAAAGTGCTGTTCTGCAAGTGACTCCAAATTGCTATAACGCTCAGCCGCTAATGACATACTCGCAAAAGCGCCTTTAAACAATGCAAAACCTTGTTGCATTGCCTCATCGCCACTTTTACCAAACGCCGATGTTTTATCATCTTCAGTACTGTTTACTCGGCTATCTTCTAGGCTTTGATCGAGCGACGCTAAATACTGCTGCATTTGCTGCGTGTCTTTAGCGCCAATGGTTGACATATCGAGTGCAAAATCAATGTCGTTTTGCCCACCTACGGCTTTAAACACAAGTGCTTGCTGGTTTGATGCTTCATCAATGGAGTAACTTAAATCAAGCGTGTTCTGGGCAGTATCAAGCGCATCATTTTGTGTTGTTGAAAACGACACATTAAAACCGGCTAACTGTTCACTATTAAAGTCCGCTAAAAAATCTAAACTCATGTCTGTTTGGTTTGGCACTATAAGAGGGTTGAATGAATTTTCACTCACTTTAAAAAACTCATCGGCCATTTCGCCAACACCCGCCATAACCTGCGTTAAAGCACCATGTTCAGCCTCAGATAAATTACCATTAACTTCGTAACTTATGCCAAAGCCATCTATCGCTTCACCTGTTTTTTCGTCATAACCTTGCGATGAGTTAAAGGTAATGTTTATAACATCACCTTCTTTAGTTTTTACCGAGAGCTCAAACAGGTAGTTATCGTCATCCTCGTATTTTGCGCGATTAAGGCTTTCCATGTATGGATTAAGCGAGCGCTCTACACGTTGCTGGCTTGAGGCTAAAAACGTTTTTTGTTCATGCCCAAGCTGACCTAAACTCGATAAAATCTCGCTTGTATTAGCATAAGCACCCTGAATATTTTTAACCGACGTACTTAATCGCTCAATTAATTGGGTGCTATTTTCGTTTTTTAATAACCCCTCATGCTGAGAGCTTATTACGGTGCGCAGGGCGAGTTCTTCATCGGAGAGTTTATAGTTAAGCATGCTGGGCGTGCTTAAAATAGTAAATAACGAGGTAAGTTGCTGCTTTAAAACGTCCTCTACATTTTGATTACTGGCTAGTGCTTCATCAAGAGTTTCATTATTTAACTGGCTTAATAACCCATCGGTTATTTTTGACTCGTTAGTTTGTAAATCATTAATAGCTTGAAGGTCGCTGCTGGTGTGTAGCGTAGGAGTCACAGAGGTTTGGTTAGTGTTATTAACTGATTGGGCAAGCAAAGTGTTTAAATTAGCCAAACTGCCAAATGCATTATTAACCATGATTATCCCTAATCGCTAAACTCTATTAAGTAATTTATCGGTCGTTTGGTTAAAAGCTTTAGGTTATTTGAACGCTTAAATTTGAGCTCAACAATGAGCAGATTAAATCACAAGATCATGTTTTTATAATTGTTGATTAAAATTCCACTCTGAGTCGAAAATGAGCCTATTTATCCACTTTAGGACTGCATTTATAATGATTTTTAAACAGTTGTACTTGAAAATAACTATTTTCTTCCTTCAGGCTGTATAAAATTTAACTCGATGGAGAGTATTTATGAAAAATGAAATAACGTGCAATTTTTTTCTTGATGTGAAAGAAGGTAAATTAATAGAGTTCAAAGAACTCATTTATAAAATTGTGGATGTTGTAAAAAAGGAGCCTGGCACTTTAACGTACACATATAATATCAGTGAAGATGGGAAAAAAATTCACATCGTTGAGAGATATAAAAATATAGCGTCAATCATCAGTCATATTGATGAAAGTTTTGCGCCATTCGCGAAAGCTTTTTTATCCTTGGTTGATATTTATGCATTAAATGTTTACGGTGTTGCAGATAACAATTTACGTGAGAGACTGGACGTATTTGGCGCCAAATACTATGTATTAGTGGATGGGTTTTCTCGATAATAATACAAGAAAAGCACTAATATAAAATTATACACTTGTGAATATTACTCTTTTTATAAATAACCAGCTTATATATGAGGGCTATTTATCGACAAGAGAATTGCGCTAAAACTAGCAAAAACACGTATACATAATTGTTCTAAATAAAAATATTTAACCTGCCCCCTGGTTAAGAGATTTACTAACGTATTGAATCATGGTGATATTTAAATTTATTTTCTCTAGCCAAAGGTTTTCAGTGAAACAAGGCGAATTTACGCGTCAATAGCTGGCCTATTGCAAGTAAATTCAACGCCGTTAGCGTTTAAACTAGCTGCTTTTAATTTGCGACTCTATTAAAACAATTTCTGTGTATCTTCAGCATAAGCAATAATGAAAGGTATTTGTAAAAAAAGTATAGAGGAGAGAGCCATTGATTATAGTTCTAACTCCATCAATGGCTTATTTATATCTGTATATCTATGATGATTTTTTTAGCGTTTCAGCAAAAATTTCTCCTGAAATAGCCCAATCTTCTGTTTTTACATCATTAAAAATAACGTAAACATATTGCGGATCAACATCAGCGTGTTTAGCTATTGATGCTGTCACTTCTTTTGCTATCGCTTGTTTAGCATGATCACGACCTTCAAACATTTGAATATTAACTACTGGCATTAGGTATCTCCTTTAATTAGATAGGTGTTAACTCGTCAACGATATGACGAAAACAGCATAACAAAGACGCATAAGTAGATAAACACGCAAAAAGGAGACTCTAAGTAGCATTAATTTCTACAATTAATTAAAATTACCCTCATCTGATAAGCGTACAAATTCGTCAATAATAAACCTGACACTGGGCAGGAGATGTTTTGTTTTTGGCCAAATAATATGTAACTCAGTTGAAGCAGGATTTAACTCTGGCAAAATTGGTACTAGCTTACCTTCATCTAGCCAAGGCTGAAGCAAAGACTTAGGAAACTGAATGATTCCCGCGCCAGCAATACAAGCATCGACCATAGCATCACCATCACTAATTTGATGAAAGGGCTTAGGATGAAAGCGCATATCATCACCATCGGTATTTTTAATTAACCAATGTAGTGAACTACCGCCTCGCCAAGCCACTATGCACTGATGGCTTGTTAACTCAGCAAGACTCGTTGGGGTACCTAAACGAGCTAAATAAGCAGGAGAAGCGGTTAAAATCAAATGTTGAGAAGTCAGTTTTCTAGCAACTAAATCACCACTATCTTTAATGGCACCAAATCGAATAGCTAAATCAAAGCCAGCATCGAGAGGATCAATAATTTTATCATTAAAAGTTACTGTTAGTTTTAATTGTGCATGTTGCTCAGCAAGCTTCAATAAAACAGGTAACACAAAAGAGCGACCAAACGCAGCTGGCACATCGATTCGTACTCGACCTGAAGGTTGGGATAATTTTGATTGTAACGCTAACTCTGCTGACTGAAGGGTATCTAATGCCAATTGACAGCTTGCTAAATACGCCTCTCCTTCAGTAGTTAAACTCAGTTTCCTAGTTGTGCGATGAAAAAGCTTGGTGTTTAAATGATTTTCTAATTTAGCAATGCTTTTACCTAATGCTGATTTGGAAATACCTAACTCTTCAGCTGCTGCGGTAAAGCTTTCATTTTTGGCCGCTGCGGTAAAATAGACAATGCCTCGAAAGGAATCAGATAACACTGTTGACGACATACAATAACACCTATTTATATGGTTAAAAATAAAACACTTCTTTCTAAATAATTCCCTTATATTTGGCCTTAGAACATTACGACCTCGCATGGTCACTCAACATCAAAAATCGACCGTCAAGGCTACTAAAATGTTTTGATGTAGTTACTTGGAATCATAGCCAATACTTCTCAAAAGCTCTAATTAGATGTAAGCTATCAGAGTATTCTAATTTCGAAACTATATCCAAATATTCTACTTTGTAAAAAACAGACTGTGTATCTAACTGAACTCTAGTTAAGAGGTTTACTAACACATTGAGACATGATTATATTTAAATTTATTTCTCTCTCACCAGAGACTTCCAGTGAAAACAAGGCGAATCTACACGTCAAATATTAACTTCATACCTTATAATTCTGATTGAGAAATGATTTCAAAATCGAGTAAAAAAGGACCGATCCTTTTTGATCAAACCACTCAATAATTGTACTAATCAATGCAATTAGTCATAATTCTGTAACTTTGATCCGCGATAATCTTTATCCGATAAATGAATACACTCTAGAAGATTAAGTAAGATGAGTACACCTTTAGTGCAACTAACATTTGCACTGCAATCATTTGAAGATCCGATGTCTGCGGCTATGAGCCACACCATGGAATACGAAAAATTATCGCTTACAGCCAATGCTGCGCATAATATTACACTGCAATGTGTATTGCCTGATGCAGTCAATGAGGGCGATATAATTTCGCTTAGCGCAACACATCCAAGTGCGCGTGGTGCACAGTACTTTAGTGAGTACACACTCACTAATGCAGATCTTGAACGTGATTACGTAAACCTTACTTTGAGCCAAATTACACAAAGCCAATGCTTTGTAATGCAAATGATGCTGCACGGTAAACACGCAACTTTAAAAAACAGCCTACAATTCGATATGCATATTAACGCATTTGAACAAGGTTACTGCGCACCCTTTGTTAATGTAGAACGGACTAAACCACAAGGTATTCGTAGCTATTTTGCGAGTATGGGATCTACGTTTTTATCGCTGTTTTAGTGCTGGCTGCACTCTTTGCAGATTTATAAGTTATTAGTCTGCAAAACTTACTTTACCCATAGTGACTCCCGCGATACCTTGTGCAGTATTACTTAGGTGTTGCTGCTCTCCTGCTAGACATTCGTTTGCTAAAATAGCAAATAACACGGCCTCTTTTGCGTCGGGATTTATACCTAAATCGTCAGTATTTTTAAAAGCCTTAATACGTGGACAAAGCGCTGTAAGTTGCGCCATTAGTAACGGATTATGAATACCGCCACCACTTGCATACACCACACAATTTTGTGCGCGCTCTGCACACTCGTTTAATGCATTTGCTATAACGGTTGCAGTAAAGGTATTTAAGGTGGCCATTATATCTTCATGGCTTAAATGGTGAGTATTTGTAAGTTGCTGTGCGGCGTTTAAATACGCTAAGTTAAATACCTCAGGCCCTGTGGTTTTAGGCATTGGGAGTTTAAAAAACGCGTTATTACATAATGCATTCAATAATGGCGTATTTACCTTGCCTGCTTTTGCTATTTTTGCGCCATCGTCATAATGCATATCTTTAAAATGTTGCTGTACGTACGCATCCATAATGGTATTACCTGGGCCAATATCGGAGCTAAACACACCGTTTGCATCACCATTTTTGGGTAAAAACGTTAAGTTAGCTATGCCGCCCATATTTAGCAAAATCCGACTTTCAGCAGCGCTCGAAAAATACAAATAATCGCCATACACAGCCAGTGGTGCGCCCTCGCCTCCTGCGGCTATGTGTTTTTGCCTAAAATCACCAATGGTAGTAATACCCGTAGTAACGGCTATTTGGTCGCTATCGCCAATTTGTAAGGTGCCGTTATTAAAGTTTTTATGGTTATGCTGCGACTGCGGGCAGTGGTAAATGGTTTGCCCGTGGCTTGCTATTACATCAATACTTGCCGGATTTATTTTCCAAGTATGTAAGCACTTATTAACCATGTCGCCATGGAATTTACCTACCCACGGGTGCAATAAAGTAACAAGCTCTAAATCGCATTCTCGCTTAGCAAATACCTGCTTTATTTTAGTTTTATAATCGTCGTTATAATCAACAGTGGTAAAATTTAAAACCTCAATGTGTGTATTTAAGCCTGCGCCCGTTACTTTACACAGTGCAACATCAAGCCCGTCCAACGAGGTGCCGCTCATTAAACCAATAATTAAACGGCTTGGTTTTTGGGCGCTGTTATAAAGCGCTTTAATGTGAGGGTGCATAATGGCATCTAAAATAGGTGTAATATTTTGCTTATATTAGAGGACTTTAAAACAAAGTAATAGCCGTAAACCGTTTAATTTAGGTTCTGATTGTTTAACTCTTAAATGATTGCTAAGTTAGCGTGCATACTAAAAATTTATGGAAAAATATGATCACCCTCAGAGAGTTTAAAGCCCAAGACGCGCCTTTTATTATTAACACCTTAAATGATGAACAGGTGACTCGTTACTTATCGTCAAAAATTCCGTTTCCGTATACTCAAGCCGATGCTGATTGGTGGATAAACCAAGGCTCAAAAAACGGTATTATTAAGGCCATTGTTGTAAATGGGGAATTTGCGGGCTGTATTGGCATAACTTCCGGCGAATTTGAATACAGCCACAGTGGCGAAATTGGTTATTGGCTAAATAAAACCTATTGGGGGCAAGGCATTATTACTCGCGCTATTGAACTTATCTGCGAAGAAGCGTTTGCGCAATCTAACCTAAATAGAATTTTTGGCGCTGTGTTTGCTGGTAATACTGGCTCTATGAAGGCACTTACTAAGAGCGGCTTTGAGCAAGAGGCTGTGCTTAAACAGGCCATTTATAAAAACGGGGTGTTTTACAACAATCATATATTTAGTAAGCTAAAATAAACCATTTAGAATAAATACTCTGCAAAACTTGAATTACCAGTACCTCGCCCAAAGCTCATCTATTGAGGTAAAAATATATATTTACACTGCTTAGCACGCATTATTGTTTAGGTTAGATATTAATTTAACGCATAAACATTCGCTAAGTAAATTCACTTTAATAGGAGATCTTTTATGTCTACGACTAGTCGCCAACTTACTCTTGAATCACGCCCTAATGGCGCTCCAACAGATGAAAACTTTAAATTAAAAACGGTAGAGCTTCCTGCATTAAAAGACGGCGAAGTTTTACTACGTACTATATACCTATCACTAGACCCGTATATGCGTGGTCGTATGAGCGATGCTAAGTCGTACGCAGATCCAGTTAATATTGGCGATGTAATGGTTGGCGCAACCGTGTGCCAAGTAGAGGAGTCTAAAAACGATAAGTTTAGGATCGGCGAGTGGGTACTTGCCTACACAGGTTGGCAAGACTACGCCATTACCGACGGCGAAGGCTTAATGCAATTAGGTAAAGAACCTGCAAACCCTTCATACGCATTAGGTATTATGGGTATGCCTGGCTTTACTGCTTACATGGGTTTACTTGATATTGGCCAGCCTAAAGAAGGAGAAACCGTAGTTGTTGCAGCAGCAACAGGCCCTGTAGGCGCAACCGTTGGTCAAATAGCTAAAATTAAAGGCTGTAAAGTAGTGGGTGTTGCTGGTGGTAGCGAAAAATGTGCACACGCAGTTGAAAAACTAGGGTTTGATGCCTGTATCGATCACAAAGCTGATGACTTTGCGGAGCAGCTAGAAAAAGCCTGTGATAAAGGCATTGATGTTTACTACGAAAATGTGGGCGGTAAAGTATTCGACGCCGTACTACCATTACTAAATACCGCAGCACGCGTACCATTGTGTGGTTTAGTATCGCAATATAACGCAACTAGCTTGCCAGAAGGCCCAGACCGTTTAGGTATGCTAATGGGTCAATTGCTTACTAAGCGTATTAAAATGCAAGGCTTTATCATTTTTGATGATTACGGCGACCGTTACGACGAGTTTGCACAAGACATGCAAAAATGGCTACAAGACGGAAAAATTCAATACCGAGAGCACATGGTAGAAGGCATCGAAAATACAGTAGGCGCGTTCAACGATATGATATGCGGTAAAAACTTTGGTAAAACTGTGGTTAAAATTAATAACCCACTTTAATTTTAAACGGCTTGTAAGGCAAAGCCCTTACAAGCCAAAAAAGGACTGACATGATTAAACTACACCATTTAAATAAATCACGTTCTAAACGCGTAATTTGGCTTTTAGAAGAGCTAAATGTTGATTACGAAATTGTGGCTTATCAGCGCAACAAAGACACCTTCCTAGCCCCTGACGAATTAAAACATATTCATCAACTTGGTAAGTCACCCGTGATTGAAGACAGCGGTTTAATTATTGCTGAATCAGGCGCTATTACCGACTACCTTATTACTAAATACGGTAACGGTAAATTTGCTCCAAAAGTAAATACCGCTGAATATGTTGACTACCAGCAATGGCTCCACTTTGCAGAAAGCTCAGCAATTTTACCGCTTTTACTTAAAATGTTTGTACTAAAAGACGGCGCTAAAATGCAGTTTTTAGAAGGCTATGCCGACGCTGAAACAGCCAAAGTAATTAGCTACTTTAACGACCGCCTAGAAGGTAAACGTTATTTAGTGGGCGATTCCCTAACGGGCGCTGACTTTATGATGTCGTTTATTGTTGAAATAGTTAAAAATTCAGGTCAATTAGCGCACTTTAAAAACCTCGTTAAATACGACGAACAGTTACAAAGTCATGAGAAGTTTCATACAGCTAATGAGCTAGAAGCAAAGTACGACTAATAAATGATTTAATATAGATAAACTCAAGAGGCCTTAGGCCTCTTTTTTAGCTTTATAGCTTAACCATAAATTTTATATACATATTTTTTACAAAAAAAACTTATTATTGTGCTAAAACTAGTAGTCATGGTGCATAATGCATTCATTATTCTAAAATTTCTTAATTGTACTGGTAAGCTTAAAACGAGTACTTTTCATATTTGGGACAAACCATGACAATAAATATGCGCTTAGCTACTGGTTTCGGCGTGATCTTATCAATGATGCTTATTTTAACCATTATCGGAATTTCACGTGTTAGCCTCATTAACTCTAATATTACTCACATAACAGACGTAAATTCGGTAAAACAGCGATACGCTATTAATTTTAGAGGCAGTGTACACGACAGGGCTATTGCAGTTCGCGATGTTGTGTTAATAACAAACCGGAGCGATTTAAATACCGTTTTTAATAATATAAGAGAACTCGACGCATTTTATCAAAAATCGAGCCGCGCTATGGCCGAGTTAACTACAGATATGTCGAGTGCAGAACGCTCACTTATAAATAAAATTAACCAAATAGAACGACGTACCCTCCCTTTTATACAAAATGTAATAAGTGCTAAAAATGCGGGTGATTTAAACGAGGCTTCGAATACTTTATTAAACGATGCCCGCCCTGCTTTTACCGAGTGGCTCAATACCATAAACCAATTCATAAACTTGCAAGAGCAAGCAAATCAAATAACAACTATCGATACCCGCGAAGTAGCCAGCTCATTCAAAATATGGATGATTTCATTAACGGCACTCGCTATTATCATTGGTGCAAGCGTCGCTTATATTATTAGCCAGCTGATCAGAAACTCAGTCGGTGGAGAACCGCAAGAAGCCGCTGAAGTAATTGCACTTATCGCACAAGGCGATTTAAGAGGCGATGTACACTCGTGTTGCCCCAACAGCATGATGGCATCAGTAGGAGTAATGCAAAGCAAATTAAAAAACATTGTAGATAGTATTATTAATTCATCTGAAGAGCTCTCAACACATTCAGCAAGTGTGGCATCAGGCTCACAACAAGCACTAAGCGCAGCCGATACACAAGTGACATATACCAATTCTGCTGTCAGTAGTTTAGAAGAAATGAGTCGCAGTATTCATTCTGTTGCCGATGCAGTAAGGCAAACTGAAGACAATTCAAAAATTACGGCCCAGTTATCGCAGCAAGGCAGTACGGCAGTGCAAAAAGTAGCAGCCGAAATTGAACAAATATCAGTAACGGTAAAAGCGACGGTTACTCAAGTAAATGTACTTCAAGAACATGTAAAGCACATTGGCGATATTTTAAGTGTGATACGCGGTATTTCTGATCAAACAAACTTGCTTGCACTAAATGCTGCAATAGAAGCCGCAAGAGCAGGCGAAACAGGCCGAGGGTTTGCCGTTGTTGCTGATGAGGTAAGACAACTTGCCCAGCGTACCGGTGATGCAACAGGCGATATTGAAAAGATGATTTTGCAAGTACAAGAAAACACGCAAGCATCGGTAACAGCAATGGAAACCACTGTACCGCAAGTCGAAAACGGCTTAACGCTTACTCACGAGGCAAACGAGTTACTACACCAAATACAGCAACAAGCTAACGACTCATTAAGTAACGTACTTGAAATTGTTGAAGCAACATCAAACCAAGTAGCCACCGTGGCGCAAATTAGTACCGGCGTTGAAGAAATTGCCAGTATGTCGAAAGAAACCAGTATGTCACTTAATAGTAACGCACAAGAAGCCGTTGCATTAGCTGACCTTTCAAACACGCTTAAGAAATATATTAGTTACTTTAAAGTTTAAGTGTTTAGCGTTTTACAGTAATTAAAAAAGGGGCTTTAAGCCCCTTTGTTGTAGGTAGCAATAAGTTGTATGTAGGTATAATCTAGTTAACTAACTTGGATGCTATCACTATATACCCGCTAAATCGCGCTCAGTAATACACTCACCCGACGCCATTTCAAACTCGCGGCATACCAATGGGCGGTTTTCGTAAATAGAGCACATAAGCGTATTTCTATCGAGCGCTTCGCACCAACCATCGTCTGCGCGCTTCATTACCTCGCTCCCCCATTTATCGTATTCAATATAGTTAAAGGGCACGCCGGTATCGGTTACTATGCGCACTTCTAATTGGCAACAACAGGCTTGGCAGTTAGCACATGTAACTGGCTCTGAGATAGTAGAAATATTTTCAACGGGGATAACAATATGCGGCATAGTGGCTTAAATAAGAGAAACTCGTCAATTAGGATACACGAGCAAACAAAACGTGCTAGTAAATTTTATTGTAGTTGATAAATATAATACTAATCCGAAAAAATACTTAATCAATTTGATTAGTTAATCTGATACTAAAATTTCTTATATACGACTGTATGGGTGCAGGAGGTAGAGCAATGCAGGGAGCAATTATCGATAACAACTAAATAACAAAATTTTTGTCTTGTTATAAACAATACTTTTTTATCTTAAAGTAGCTCATTTAATTAAACGAGCGGGTATGCCAATTAAAAAGATTAAGCGTGCTATTACTTAGCACGCTTGTTTGGTGTTTTTTAATATTAAAAGTTTAAAACCACTTTAACATCGCCCGATACCGCAGAGGTAGAAACAAAACCAATGGTATTTGGGTTAGTTGCAACCATTTTAATGACCTCAGCGTCATTTTCGAGCGCTTTAGGTGGCGTGCCTTTGCCTGTAAAAATAAGTTTTGACCAATATGCTCTCAACTGTGAAGCGCTTTTATTGAGTAACTTGCTGTTAAACTGCTCTGTAGCGGTATTTTTTTCTTCTTGAGATACAGGAATAATTGTATTGCCATTACTAAACGACTTTTCTTTTCCGGTGTAAATTCGAGTAATAACAGACTCGTCAAAGCTGCTATCATTCGAGGGATGCACAATAATAGCAAAATCTGCAAAGGCAACATTACTAAACAAAAACAGAACACATAACACTAATTTTTTCATCTCTATCCCCTTAAAAAACAATACCAAACGTGGTTACTTTACGATTACTCATTACTGCTGATGAAAACGAGCCACTTTGTCTCTTTCTTGCAGCAGTTTTAAACACATCTAAAACAATCAATTTTGAAGTCTCGATGCTCACATCATCTATGTATGAACGAAATATCCACGTTGAGTATAGTTAAACCACGAGAAAATAAACAAAAATTTAACATTTTTTATCGTTATTCTGGTTTGGTAATTATTTAAATACCTATCTAGCAAGAAGTGTTGCTTTAATTTCGCTATAACGCATCTGCTCGCACAGTGCAAAACCACTCAGCTGGCGCACTTTATTACGCGCAAATAACGGCACACTCATCCCCGCTAAAAAGCGGCATTGGGTTTCAATACCCACATTATGATTACCCTTACCTGCCATATGCGCTAAAAACTCATCTACCTTTTGATAAATAAGTTGCTCGTCAATATAGGCAGGCTCTATAGAGTATTCAAGCTTAACCGCATGGCCTCTACACACACTACAATGCCCGCATTGCTCAGGTGCATTTTGATCGTCAAAATAGCGCGCTAAGTTATAGCTTAAGCAACTTTGTAGCTCAAAAAAGCGAACCAGTGCAGCAATACGTTTAATTTCGGCCTGTTCTTTATCGCTAAAGTAGTCGTGCAGTTGCTGGGCAAGTTCAGGGTTGTTTATAACCTCTCCATGCACTTTGTATACTTGGGTAATACGTTTAGTTTCAAGCGTTATTAGGTTTTTTTCGGCTAGGTAGTCAAGAGCAGCCACTACACGTTTTCGATCAACCTGCGCGGCTTGTGTAAGGGAGTCAAAATTTAGCGTACCCCATATTTTTTTAAAATCGGTATGGCTAAATATTTGTGTTAAAAATGCTTGGCGCTGCTGGTCAAACTGGCTTAGTAGCTCGTTTTTATCAACCAAAAATTTGTATTTAAAATCGGCATAGTAGGCATATTGTGGCGTTATTGCGCCTTGCATTTCTAGTTGTACTAGCAAGGTTTTAAGGGCCAGTTGCCTAATATTGCTTTCGCTTGAAAGGCTGTACTCTTGCATTTCCCATTGCTGGTGGCTTTGGCGAATATCGTTAATTACATATTCAATACCGCTAAGCTCTGGGGTGTCGCCATATACAAAGTTTTCAACCGTATTTAGCCCATCTAAATTGGCAAGGGTGTAGCAATTTGATGGATTGCCATCGCGCCCTGCACGGCCAATTTCTTGGCTGTAGTTTTCTATCGATTTAGGTAAGTCATAATGTATAACAAAGCGAATGTCCGACTTATCAACGCCCATACCAAAGGCAATGGTAGCCACCACTACGTTAATTTTACCCGCCATAAAGTCATCTTGAATTTGCCAGCGTAGCGTATCTTCAAGCCCTGCATGGTAAGCAACAGCGTGAATACCTTGCGCGCTTAGCACATTAGCGACTTGCTCTGCGCTTTGCTGTAGCGTTACATACACAATACCAGGGCCACTTTGCGCGCGCACAATGTTGGTAAGCTCGGTATTTTTATCGGCTGTTTTAACACTCAACACGCTTAAATCTAAATTAGCGCGGTAAAAGCCCGTTTGTACAATGCACTCAGGCGATATAGCAAATCGCTCTGCCATATCGCGTTTTACTTTTTTTGTGGCCGTTGCAGTAAGCAACAACACTAAAGGAATATTAAGCTCTTCGCGGTAACGTGGCAGTTTAAGGTAGTCGGGTCTAAAGTTATGGCCCCATTCTGATATACAGTGCGCTTCGTCTACCACCAGCATAGAAAGCGCCACTTGGCTTATAAATTCTCTAAAGCGTTCGTTTTTAAATCGCTCAACCGAGACCATTAATACTTTAATTTTACCGTTTCGCACGTCGTTCATTACAGTGCTGCTTTGCATTTGATCTTGGCTCGAATCAAGGCTGGCAGCATAAATGCCTTTGCTATTTAAAAAGCTAATTTGATCTTTCATCAACGCAAGTAAAGGCGAAACCACTAAGGTTAAATTAGGTAAGTGCAAAGCAGTGAGTTGGTAACACAACGATTTACCCGAGCCGGTCGGAAATATAGCCAACGACGATTGACCATTTAAAAGCTGCTCTATAGTTTGTTGCTGCCCTGTTCTAAATTGGCTAAAACCAAAATGTTGTTCAAGTGACTGAATTAATGGCGTGGTCATAAATACCCTTTTCGTTGTTTTTCAAACAGCGATTTAACTGCACAGCTAAGCGATAAAAAAGTGAGTATAACTTATATGCCTTTAATCATCATTTTTTGCTGACATATCCTTTATTTAAGCGCAAAATAACCTCACTAAAGAGTATGTTATTACGTTTGCCAAAAATAATTTTCATAATACCCAAATAACCTCAAAACACTAAAAATAATACAGATTATTTGGGTATATTATTTTTAAGGGCAACGTTATGAGTATTACAATACCTAAAATCGTCGTTATTGGCGGTGGTGCTGGCGGGCTAGAGCTTGCAACCCAACTAGGGCATAAACTAGGGAAAAAAAACCAAGCAGATATACTGTTAATAGACAAAAACCGTACCCACATATGGAAGCCGTTACTGCACGAAGTAGCGACAGGCTCTATTGACCCCGATTTAGATGGCGTTGTGTACTCAGCCCATGCCGCAAAACATCATTACCGTTTTCAACTTGGTACTTTTTGCAATATAGACCAAAGCAATAAAACAATTACTCTCTCCGCGCTCAACGACGAGTTAGGCCACACCATTTTACCTGGGCGCACGGTACGCTACGATCACCTTGTTATTGCCATTGGCAGCGTAAGTAACGACTTTAATACCCCAGGTATAAAAGAGCATTGTTACTTTTTAGACTCAAGCCAACAAGCAGAACGCTTTCAGCATTCATTACTCGACAGCTTTACGCGCCTTCATCAGGACGACAATCAACAACAATCGCTCAATATCGCCATTGTAGGCGGCGGTGCTACCGGTGTTGAACTCTCAGCTGAGCTTTACCATGTGTCTGAGCTATTAAAGTTGTATGGCTTAACAAATATGTCGTCTAAACGTTTACATATACATTTAATAGAGGCAGGCCCGCGTATTTTACCTGCATTACCAGAGCGCATAGCCACCAGCGCCAAACGCGAACTATTAAAACTCGGCGTAAACGTACGTGAGCAAACGCAAGTAAAAGAAGGCACCGCACAAGGCTTTATCACCAAAGATGAAGAACACATTGATGCCGATATTATGGTGTGGGCAGCAGGCGTAAAAGCGCCTGATTTTATAAAAGATTTAGGTGTTTTTGAGTTGACCCGCAGCAACCAAATTCAAGTAAACGAGTTTTTACAAAGCACCGTTGATGAAAGCATTTTTGTGTTAGGCGATTGCTGCGCATTTACGCAGGCAGATGGTAAGCAAGTACCACCACGCGCACAATCGGCGCACCAAATGGCGCAGTGCGTCGAAAAAAACCTTATCGCCACGCTAAAACAGCAACCACTACGCGGCTTTAAGTATAGCGACCATGGCTCACTTGTTAATTTATCAAGCTACAGTACTGTGGGTAATTTAATGGGTAACCTCACCAGTAATACCTTTTTTATTGAAGGTAAAATTGCCCGCTTTATGTATATATCGCTTTATAGAATGCATCAACGCGCTATTCACGGCAGTGCAAAAACCTTTGCATTATGGATAAGCGAAAAAGTACTGCGTGTAGTGCGCCCAAAAATGAAGTTACATTAAAGGCGATTTAAATTAAAGGCAGTGAGCGTTATCACTGTCTTTAATTTTTAACATTGTCTGTGTAGAGTATTTAAAACAACTAAGGAAATTGGGTTATGACGGGCAAAACGCTAATTTTCAACTTTGATGGCACAGGGAATGAGCCCCGTGACGCAGAGCAATTTAGCTCAGAACACTTTAAAGAAGACGCCAGTATTTCTAATATTCTAAAATTACACTTACTGCTTGGCGGTAAATTAGAAGACTCCCCCATTACCCCACAGTCAAACCAACTCAGTTTTTATTATCAAGGGATAGGCACTAAAGGTAGTCGCTTAAAGCGTGTATTAAACCAAACATTTGCACCTCGTGGTGACGATGTAGCCAGTATTTTAAATCAGGCTTTAACCGATTTTAAAACTCATTACCAACTAGGCGATTCACTACTTTTAACAGGTTTTAGTCGAGGTGCAGCACTTGCCAGGCGCTTTGCAAAATGTCTGGAGTTATTAATATGTGAGCGAGTCTACCTTTGTGTATTTGATACAGTAGCCTCAATTGGCTTATCAAAAGTAAGTAAAGCAACGCGCGGCGCTGAACATGTTATTTTTGAAAACCACACCATAGCCACAAACGTATCTCAAGCTCTGCACTGTGTATCGCTTGATGAAAAACGCCGCGCCTTTGAACCCACACTAATGAACCATCAAAATAATATTACCGAGCTGTGGTTTGCTGGCGCGCATTCAGACATTGGCGGTGGTTACTACCGCGATGGCCTAGCCGATATTAGCTTGCGTTATGCACTTGAGTGGTTAATAGAGCAACCGCTTAATATTTCGTTATTAACTAGCAACGATATAGATTACACAACACTACTACCCGATAACAACTTAGTTGCGCAAGATGATGTGACGGTTATTCCTGATCCGCTCGCATTAAGCCATCAGCAAAATTACTTTTGGTTTAACCCCTTATTTAAACTAGTAGACAGAGAATGCTATGTACTTATAGATAACGAAGCTAGCAATCTTAAACCTTTAGTGCATCACAGCGTTGCAGAGCGTATTAACAAGCTAACCAGTTACCGCCCAGAATCGCTTAAAAAACTGCATTACAAAATTAGCTATAACGACAACACCACGCTTAGCTTTATTGGTTTAAGCCAACATATAGAACTGGCTAATCAAAATATGAATGTGCTGAGCGTTAACCAAAGCCAAGATGTAATAGTATTTGCTAGTGAGCAATACAATGCAACTGGCCTTATGCTAGAGCAAGGCGCTACTTACCGTTTTACCCCATATCCAAATCAATACTGGTTTGACGATGGTATAAAGTGCACACCAATAGGTTGGCATCGCGATAATGTGAAGCTTGGCGTAAAAGAAATCCCAATGGCAGTGCTTGAACCGTTTAGACGATTGCCTCATGCACAATGGTTTTCGTTAATAGGAGCGATTAATAAAAACGACGAGCACCTATTTAAAATAGCTGACGGCGCTGATATTAAAATTACTAAATCTGGTGAGTTTTGCCCATTTGCAAACGACTTAAGCCGCTTTTATGGTGCGAACGCAGGAAAAATAAAAGTAAAAGTAACAAGACTGGAATAGCCTGTAGACGCGCAGCTTGCTGGCGTGTAAAAACGCAGTTTTTGGGATATTAAGTAATGAGAAGCTTTGCTTCTCGCGTGAGCAAGCTCGACGTCTACACATCATATTCTGAAACTTGGGTATAAACCCTTGTAGACGCGCAGCTTGCTGGCATAACGAGTGAAGCTCGTCATATTGAAAATGAAAAACAGACTTTAGGTTAGAAGCTGCGCTTCTCGCGTGAGCAAGCTCTACGCCTACAAGAAATCGTAACCGCAGCTCAATAATCATTCCCTTGTAGACGCGCAGCTTGCTGGCGTAACGAGTGCAGCTCGTCATATTTTAAAATGAAAAACAGACTTTAGAATTAAAAACGATGCTTCTCGCGTGAGTTAGTTCTGCGCTGGCGAAAGCCCTATTTGATCGTTGCTATTTAAGCGGCGATTAAATAGGACTCTTGTCCTGAATGCTTGTTGCTACGTTTAAACGAACCTTTGCCTTTTTTAGCTTTAACCACCTGTGGTTTAAATAATTTAGAGGTTACCAACGCTGCTAGTGCATTGTGGTTTATAACGCCTCGTCCTGTGTCTACCGCGCTGGTGTTTGCGGTTTTTGCTTTAGATTTTTTAGTCATATATTTCCTATCAACTAATGGTTATTTTAAGTTAAATAATAAAGAGGCTTTTATATTGGCCTATTTAAGAGATGGCGATTGTAGGCTTAATTTTCAACCGCGCAAGTATTTTTAATGCCCAACAGGTGCTTTTTTATAATAAAAAAGCACAAAAAAAGCGCAGTTAATAACTGCGCTTAATATTACTTTAGTTTACTTTATAAATTAAAAACTAAAGCTTACTTTTGCATAATACGTTCTGCCGTCAAAACCGTATGGCAATGCGCGTACAGGGTATTTAAATGCGCCGTTGGTGATAAAATTAAGTACTTCGTCATCACCTAATTCATCTGGCGTTTCGTCAAATACGTTATCGGCACCAACCGAAAGCGCAAACATGTCGTTAATTTGGTAGCTAACATTTAAATCAACTAACACTGCAGACTCAACTGTACTTGTTGGTTTAAATGAACCCGTAGGCGAAAGCTCACCTGGTAATGAAATATGGTCGTTACCAAAGTATTTTACGTCTGTTTCACCAAAGTAGTTAAAGCGAATGGTTGATGTGTAGGCATCGCGTTCGTAGTCAAACGTAAGCGTTGCACGTTCGCTCGGTTGTCCGTCGGTAAAAAAGCTACGTTGTAAATCGTCAAAAGCAACTGCTTCAGGAATACCGTTTTTTGCATTTACGCTGTCTATTTTAGTATCGTTTAGGTTACCTGCAAAGGTTACTCCTAAATTGCCGCCTTCAACTTCAGTGCGGTACGATGCAATAATATCAACACCTTGCGTAGTAGAATCAACCGAGTTTGAGAAGTAGTTAGCTTGCACTGCACCAGTTGCTTGTAGCGCTGCAACCGCTTCTGAGCTAAACGATACATCGTCAGCCGAAAGTAAGCTGCCAAGTGTAATACGGTCTTCAATTTCTACACGGTAAAAATCAACCGTTAACGAAAGCTCGCTTGTTACATCGTAAACAAAACCTGCACTGTAGTTTGTTGATGTTTCAAGCTCTAAGCTATCTACGCCTAGCGCACTTGGGAAAGCGGTCCCAGTGTTTGCCGTGAACGACTGCGTTAATGTGCCGTCTGAGCCTAAGTTAGTTGTAAAAGCTGTATAACCACTTTGTTGAAGTGATGGCGCTCTAAAACCAGTAGATAGTGCACCACGTACTGCAAAGTCATCTGAAAATTCATAACGTGTTGCTAATTTACCAATTAAATCATCCCCAGCATCTGAGAAATCTTCATAGCGTAGCGCACCACTTACGTTCCATGCGTCGGTGATCATGGTTTCTACGTCTACATAAACTGCGTAGCTGTTACGGTCGCTGTCGTTAGCCGCTTCAGGGCGTAGGCCGTTATAAGCTTGAAAACCACACTGTGCAAATTGATCCGGATCGTTTACTGATGGGTACGAGGTATCCATATTTGCTAACCCACACGCGTATGATGCTTCATCGCCTGGCACTATTTCGTAGTTTTCTTTACGGTATTCGGCGCCTACTGTTACATATAAAGGCTCACTACGGCCAATATCTACAATACCGTTTACATCAAGGTTAACCGTTGTTTGATCGAATCTAAAACCACCTGAGTAACCGCCAGTAGGGCCAGAGTTTGCTGCAATATCGGTATCGCTTGCACTTGGGTTATTAAATAAATACTCAGCCGCGTAAGAAGCGTTTAATGTATTACGTGATGTAAAATCGTATTGGTTTTCACCATAAACAGCCGATACATCGTAAGTCCAATCTGTGTTTATATCGCCTTTAAAACCAAGCGCGACTGAAATATCTTGTGCTTCGTTATATATGCGCGGTAAAAAACCATCACTATATACTTGTGTTACGTTTTTAGACGCTTCGTTAAAGTTACGGTAAAAACCATTACCCAGCGCCGTGCGCTCTGAGTAGCCACCAAACGAGTAAAGCTCACCGTCGCCCATTGGTAATGCCATGTTGTAAAATAACGACGTAAATTCACTTTCTGAGTTACCTTGGCCCCAGCGTACATCTTCACTTAGCGTACCTGGTTCAACATTAAGCGAACCACCTGTATCGCGCTCTGCACGATTAGTGCCGTCGGCATCACGGTACTCAAGCGATAGGTTAATAAAGCCGCCTTCGTTACCTAATTCAAAACCACGATTTAAACCTGCTGAAATAGTGTCGCCGTCACCTTCACTTGTGCCGCCGTATTGTACAAAACCCGTTGTAATACCGGTTGAGTTATTAAGAGATAAGTTAATAACACCTGCAATCGCGTCAGAGCCATACTGCGCTGCAGCGCCGTCGCGTAATACTTCAACGCCTTTAAGCGCCGTTAGCGGAATGGCATTCATATCAGTACCCGCAGCGCCTGCACCTACTGTACCGTTAAGGCCAAAAATTGATTGGTTATGACGACGTTTACCATTTACTAATACAAGGGTTTGATCTGGTTGTAAGCCGCGAAGTGTTGCGGGTCTAAATAAATCAGAACCGTCTGATACTTGTGTACGCGAAAAGTTAAATGAAGGCGCTGTCGCTTGAAGGCTTTGGCCTAATTCGGTAAAACCACCTTTAGTTAAATCATCCGCGTCAATTAAATCAATAGGAGAAGAAGACTCTGTAGAGGTGCGGTTAGATACACGCGATCCTAATACAGATATTTGCTCTATGTTTTTAGCAGCTTGCACTGGTGCTTCTTCTGCGTTAACAATGCTTGGTGCGCTAAACGCAAAAGCAACGGCTACAGCAAGTGTATTTAAACGGTATGTTGACATAGTGACGACCCTGTTTTTTTGTGTGTTCTTATAAATTATTTAAACCACTTTATTAGCAGCCTGTGCAAACATCCTAGCAACATATACAAATAAAAAGAAATAAAAAATGGTGTAATTATGCAAATATTTTATAACATAAGAAAAAAACACTTAAAAGTGCGTTAAATACATACAAAACAGGTATTAATTTTCAAATTACCAGATTTAACGTTTTGTTTACAATGTGAATTATAATGGTTATTGTCTGTTTTGACGGGTAATGAACAAAAAATACTCGTAACTTAGTCTAAGGCACTATTTACTTTTATTTCTTCGTCGAAAATAGCATATAGCGTAAACAAGCATTTTTAACTTGCCGACTACTCAGCAATTAACTTTAAGCATAAACATTTAGGGCGTGTTGCTCTTTGGTGGTTGAACTTGCAGTAGACTGCTTGGTTTTTAGGCAAGGCCATGTAGTGTGGTTATTATCCATAAGTAGTCGATAACGCAGCATAAATAACAAACATGCGCTGCCCGAAAGGTTCTTTCTAGGGACTAATTTTAATCCACAAAGATCAACGCGCCCTAATCATCTTTGACAATTATGTAACTGGAGTGATTTTTTGAGCTACGCTTTAATAAAGTAATCTTAAATAAAAAATACATTATTGACTTGTAAGGATAAAGCTATGACAGACACAGCTAAAAAAGCTGCCATGACTCACATTGATGTACTATGCGTTGACGATGATGAAATAGTATTGCGTTCACTCACCCGTTTACTAAAAACAAACAAACTAACGGCGATCGCGTGCAGTAACCCCGAAACAGCTTTAACACATTTAAAAAGCCACGAATTTGGCTTAATCATCAGCGATATGCGCATGCCAAAAATGAATGGCGCACAGTTTTTAGAGCAAGCCCGTAAGCTAGCGCCTGACACACAGCGTATTTTATTAACAGGGTATGCCGACATAGAAACGACCTTAGCCGCAGTTAACCAAGGTCAAATAAGCGGTTATATCCAAAAGCCTTGGCAAAACGATCTGCTACTTGGCAGCATTAATAATAGCCTTGAAAAATTTCAGCTAAAAAAACAAAATCAAATACTTGAAGAACAAGTAAAAACTCAAAACTTAGAACTTATCGAATTAAACAATGATCTTGAACAACGCGTAGAAAAACGAACTAAACAAATCAAACAAGTTTTAAAACAATTAGAAGAAGCAAGTGAACGAGAAAAAATAGAGCATAAATCAACCGTCGAGCTTTTATATAACTTTATAAATGCAAACCCTTATCTCGATGGAAATAGGGCACAAAACATTGCCAATACCTGCACCCAAATAGCGCTCTATTTAAATTTATCGCAGAAAAGTATCGATCTTGCGCCGATGGCTGGCTACTTAGCGCAAATAGGGTTACTTGCCATGGATCCTGATCTTTATAAAAAACCAGTCAATAAATTAAGCGAGTCGCAGCGTAAAACATTTTATACGCACCCAAGCACAGCGCAATTAATGCTAATGCCAGCAACACATTTACATGATGTTTCTGACGCTATTTACCATCAGTTTGAGCGTTATAACGGGAATGGCATGCCAAAAGGTTTAGCCGGTAACGATATACCGATTGGCGCAATGGTGTTGGGTTTAGCGCGTGATTACTGGGATGCTTTTGAACAAAGTAATGCCGCAAATGAACAAGACCGCCATGTACATGCGCTCGATACTGTAAAGCTTTATAGCGGTACATTTTATCACCCTAAAATTGTACGTGCTCTTGAGGCTAGTCAAACAAAAATGCGTGAGCAAAAAAGCTCAGCTGGCTCAATACTTATTTGTAATGCTAGCGAACTTAAAGAGAACATGATTTTAGGACACGCTCTGCATAGCCACACAGGCATAATGCTATTACCAAAAGGCCATATATTTAGCCGCAAATCAATCGAAAAACTGCAACAGCTTGAAGCCAAAAAGCCGACTCCATTTAGAATAATGGTTAAAACCGCTAAATGATTGATCTAAATCGCAGTTTTTT
Organism: Pseudoalteromonas sp. S3431; assembly: GCF_000690035.1. NCBI lineage: Bacteria > Pseudomonadati > Pseudomonadota > Gammaproteobacteria > Alteromonadales > Pseudoalteromonadaceae > Pseudoalteromonas > Pseudoalteromonas sp. S3431. The sequence goes on along the minus strand of NZ_JJNY01000005.1, from coordinate 20,322 downwards.
TCGTTACAATGTGTCTAAAATAAATTAATGACTTTGCTTGAAGGAGCACACCGTGTCGCGATTTTCTGCCGTTACCGACAATCCCCACGATCAGCGTTTTAACCAAAAAACGGGAATATTGCTTACCAACTTAGGTAGTCCTGATGCGCCGACGGCTGCAGCACTGCGTATTTACTTACGAGAGTTTTTATCAGACCCCCGTATTGTAGAAATACCACGCCTAGTATGGATGATTATTTTGCATGGTATTATTTTACGAGTCCGCCCTAAGCGTTCAGCCAAATTATATGAAAGTATATGGACCGAAAACGGATCACCACTAACCCATATTACACGCCAGCAAAGTATTAAGTTAAATACCCTACTAAAAGAAAAAGGCTACACCAATACCGAAGTTGTTATGGCAATGCGCTACGGCAATCCATCTATTGAAGCTGGCCTTGAAGCCTTACGTGAAAAGGGGTTAACACGTATTGTTATAATGCCAATGTATCCACAATATTCGAGCCCAACTACGGGTTCTACGTTTGATGCTGTATCAAACGTACTGCGTAAATGGCGCTGGGTACCAGAGCTACATTTTATAAACGGCTATCATAAAAATACACGCTATATTGAATCGCTTGCAAACAGCATCAGTGAAGATTTAGAAGCCAACGGCATACCACAAAAATTGGTTTTTTCGTACCACGGCATGCCTAAACTATTCTTAGAACGAGGCGACCCGTATCATTGTTTGTGTTTACAAACGACCCGCTTAGTAGTAGAAAAGTTAGGCTTGGATAAAGATAAAGTAATTAGTACGTTTCAGAGCCGCTTTGGCAAAGCTGAATGGTTAAAACCTTATACCGATGCAACACTTCAAAGCCTACCAAGTGAGGGAATTAAAGACATAGCGATTATAAGCCCTGCTTTTAGTGCTGACTGCCTCGAAACACTTGAAGAACTTGAAGGCGAAAATCGTGAAATTTTTGAAGAAGCTGGTGGCGAAAAATACCGTTACATTGCGGCACTCAATGACCGAGACGATCACATTGAAGCCATATATGATGTACTAAAACCGATGTTATAAACGTTCATAACTGCGAGTAAATAGTGACTTTTAAGCGGTGTTAGCATTAACACCGCTTTTTATTTTATAAAACCTCACCTACAACAATTAAGCACCCAACTTGTAGATGCAAATTTACTTCGCGCATGCAAAAATTTAAAAATTAGCGAGGTATAAAACCTCACCTACAACAATTAAGCACCCAACTTATAGGTGCGAATTTACTTCGCGCATGTAAAAGCTTAAAAATTAGCGAGGTATAAAACCTCACCTACAACAATCAAACACTCAACTTATAGGTACGAATTTACTTCGCGCATGTAAAAGCTTAAAAATTAGCGAGGTATAAAACCTCACCTACAACAATTAAGCACCCAACTTGTAGGTGCGAATTTACTTCGCGCTTGTAAAAACATAAAAATTAGCGAGGTATAAAACCTCACCTACAACAATTAAGTATTAACTCAATCCTTTCGGGTAATCATTACCGTGCACACACCTGCGATAATTCCCCAAAAAGCAGATCCGACCGAGAGCAGCGTTAAATCTGACGCTGTAACTAAAAATGTTACAATGGCAGCTTCAGTATATTGCGAGCCATTCAATGCTTGCTGCAAACTATTCGCAATAGTGCCAAACAGTGCAATACCTGCAAGTGCCAAAATAAGTGCTTGTGGTAAAGTTGCAACTAGCCCAACTAACGTTGCTGCACATAACGCCATTATTATATAAAAAACACCACCAGCAATACTTGCCCAATAACGCTTATCAGGGTTTTTATCCGCTTCTTCGCTCATGCAAATAGCGGCGGTTATTGCAGCTAAATTTATAGAATATGCCCCAAATGGTGCAGTTATAATATTAATGAAGCCTGTCACATTAAGTGATGCAGAAATAGGTACCTTATAATTATGTGCTTTGAGGACGGCTATACCGGGCAAATTTTGCGACGTCATGGTGACAATATAAAGTGGTAAACCAATGCTAATACATGCTTGTAAGTTAAACATGGGAGCGGTGTAAGTAAATTGGCTCATTTTCCAATGCAATGCAGTCGTATCAATATTTCCCATACTCCACGCCAGTAACACACCCACAATAAGTACACTAAGCATTGCAAAGCGGGCAAAAAATCGCTTACCTACAAAGTACATAAGTACCATTAAGCCAATCACTAAAGGCATGTCGTTCATGAAATTAAACACGTCAATGCCAAACGTAACAAGTACACCAGCAAGCATGGCACATGCTAGTTCACTGGGAATACGGTTCATTATTTTTTCAAACCAGCCCGTTATGCCTGACAAAAAAACTAACAACGCCGATAACATAAATGCACCAATCGCTTCATTCAAGTTATACCCTTGAGCGCTTGAAATAAGTAATGCAGCCCCAGTAGTAGACCATGCAATTAATACCGGCACTTTATAATAATACGATAAACCAATGGAACTAAGCCCCATAACCAAACCAAGCATTAAAATCCAGCTGGCAACTAAATCAGGAGTGCCTCCTAGGGTAATTACGACTTGGTAAATCAACGCAATTGAACTCGAAAAGCCAATAATAACCGCTACGAGTCCTGCTGTAATTCGATTAAGCAACTGATCAGAAACCGCCATAAATCCCTCTAATATTTATTTTTATGTACACAACATACGTGGCTAATATTTTCTTTGCAATTAACTATTACGCTACAAAAAGTGAAATAAATTCATTTTTATTTTTTACCTAAATTAATGACCAAACCAACATAAAACTATTGTATTAAACAGAATAAAAAAGTTATCACAAACAATCTAAAGCCCGCCAAAACACTGGAAAAATCAGTACATAACCACTCAACATTTGTACCTATAAAAAATAACCATAAGTTTAATAAGGGATTTAAAAATAAAGTGCTTAACACTTTTTGATTACATTTATTCGCTTGATCTAATCTAATTTATGCTATAAAACGTAACAAATAGTTAACTTAAAACACCAAAAGAGAAACAGATGAAAAAAGTTGCAGTCTTAATTATTGCCATTCCCTTGTCGGCATTTGCACTTTATGAACTATTTATTCATACCGACCACACTGCAGAACCAATTGCACCTGTAGCAATTGACTTAGTGCCGGTTAGTACTCTTCGTACACAAAATACACATGCGCCAGCCCCTATTGATATGAGTAAAGATCCTATTAATGTCAAAGCGGTTTCAGCCCCAAAACAAAATATGACATTTAATGAATTTGATGCTGTAAACCGCATCTCAAATAAAGCAAAACAAGTACTTATAAATGCAAAAGTGTTACCAACTGACTTACATAATGAAGCTTACATTGAATTTGACTTAGCTTCATTGCAGGCATTAAAAGCGGGCGAAAACTTCGACTTAGCAATTCCTCAAACAGCCGAAACGTTCACAGCTGAGATCACTAATGTTATTGAATCAAGCAACGGTGATAAAAGTATATTTGGCCGCGTAGTTGGCGTAGATGGCGCAATGCACAACACAGTATTAACCGTAGGAAAAGACGCCGTATACGGGCAATTTACTGCACCTTCGGGTAATTACGTATTTGAAAGTAAAGGTAAGTATGGCTGGATAGCTGCAAAACGTGATTTATATAAAAATCATATAGAGCATGACGTAACGGCACCTAAACCTAAAATTGAAAAAGGTGTAGACATATTTGCACCAAAAATAGATGGCTAATTAACCAAATTAAAAATTTGAGCGCACCCGTTGCGACAATATTTTAAACACCAAAAATCAACCACACTAAGAGTAAGGAAATACAATAATGAAAAAAGTAATCACTACAACCGCTGTTGCAGCAGCACTATGTGTAGCAAGTGTTGCACAAGCAGAGACTATTGATATCGGTATTTTATATACAGATCAGTCAGCAGCGGCTACTAGTAATATCAACACTAAAATCAATCAGCTAATTGCCTTTACAAATCAGGTTTATAGCCAAAATGGTGTAGGTATTACGCTCCGTTTAGCGGGTACACAAAACCTAGGTGACTATGCCATTACACCATCAGAGCAGTGGCTTGATTCGGTAACCGAAAGCAGCTATGTAGATGGTTTACGCAGCGATTGGAAAGCCGATATGATTGCCGTACTAGGTACTGGCGAAAGTGCTGGAAATGGACTTATTTCATGTGGTTTAGCATGGGTTGGACAAGGTACTAACGGCAACCTATACAACTCAATGAGCGACCGCATGTATTCAATTACAGCTATTGATTGTGGTGCAACTACGTTTGTACATGAACTTGGTCATAACCAAGGCTTAGCACATTCACGTAAACAGGGTGATACTTCTGGTGGTGTATACACTGACGGTATGGGTCACGGTGTACAAAATGAGTTTGCAAGTATTATGGCCTATCCACATGTATATGGAAGTGCAACACAATACGACTACTTCTCTAATCCTAATTGGAGTGTAAATAACATACCATTTGGTGTAACTAACCAGTCGTATGCTATCCGCACTGTAACAGCAACTAAAACAAGCATTGCCAATTTTAAATAAATGCTTATAAAAGTGGGTTATCCATTACCCACTTTTAAAAAATAAACATTATAACCTTCCCCCAAGAGCGCTTAGCGCTCTTTTTTGGTAAAGCTTAATGTACAACCATTTTTTGCTTTATAGCGGGCATTAACGTTTTACCGTCACCATCAACTTTGCTTAATAATTTAAGACCCATTACTTTTGCAAGCACAGGATAAATATCAAGATTACTTACTTTATCTAAGCTAATTCCTTCTTTAAAAGCAGGGCCACTAGCTATAAACGTAGCAGCCATGTCATCGGTATAGGCATAGCCATGCGTACCTAAATACATCGGCTTTTTAGTATTAGTAAACACCGCAGGTGTTGTGGTTTGTACAACGATATCGCCCACACGCGTACCTTTATTATAATGATAGCCTGCTAATTGTTCATCAGTTAAAACGGTATAACGTCCTTTAGCCGCTTTTTCTAAACGCGCTTTATAGCCTGCTATATCAGCATTTTTAGCATTCGGTTGTGTATAAATAAGTAAACGAGGGCCTGTATTTTTAACTAAAAAGTTTTCATCTTGAGGCAATGTTGTTACATCAATGCTTTTATCTGGGTTTACGCTCGTCATACCGTGATCTGATACAATTACTAGGTTTACGTCTTGCTCTAATTTGCGTAAGCGAGTTTGTAATTGCCCCATCAACTCATCAAGCTGTTTAACCGCATCTCGAGTTTGTGGTGCGTCTGGCCCAAATTCATGACCCATGCTATCAACCAACGAAAAGTAACTTGCAATAAAACGCGGGCGCTGTGCTTTTGGTAAACTTAACCACTGAATAATTTGATCTACACGGCTTTGGTAATCGCTATATTTAGAATAATGGTAAAAGTAATCGGGGGTCATGCCGTTAAATAACGCATCCGACTCAGGCCAAAAGTACGTTGCTGATTTAAGCCCCTGCATTTTTGCTAAATTCCAAAGAGGAATACCTTTTACCCAAGTGCTATCGCCAAGTGCTTTACCCATACTGTAACACTCATTTCTGCGGGCTTTATCGCAAAAGTTATTATCAACAATACCGTGATTGACAGGAAGTAAGCCCGTAATAATAGAAATATGATTAGGAAACGTTTTAGTAGGATAAACAGGTATTAACTTTTGCGCGCGAACGCCGCGATCGGCCATTGCCTTTAAATTTGGCGCACCGTGCTTTTCAATGTAATCCCAACGCAGACCATCAATTGATACAAGCACCACCGTTTGTTCTTTTGCTGCAAGTGCAAAATTACTCATTCCTGTTAATAGGCAAATTGATATTACCTTTAAGATCCACTGCTTCATTATAAATACCCGCCTAGTTAAAAGTGCGCTAAATACTGAAAATAATGATTTGATAATACAATTGACTGCCCGCAAATGATACAAGCGCCTGTACCTAACTCATCTAGGTGTATATATTAACGTAAGTATATTAAAAAAGAATGACACCGCGCACTCACTTTGCCAGTCATCAACAATAAAAAAGGACAACGATGACTATTGATTTTAGTAAAAAAATAACCCCTGCGCGCTTGTATCGCACAACATCTAACTTGCAAATGGCGCTTGAAAGCGACCGAGGTCGTATAATAAACAGTGCTGCTATTCGTCGTTTGCAACAAAAAACACAAGTATTTCCACTTGAGCGTAATGCAGCCGTTCGTTCGCGCCTTACTCATTCGCTTGAAGTACAACAAGTTGGTCGTTTTATAGTGCAGCGTATTTTTGCTAATTTAAGCTACCAACAACAAAAAGACTACGGCCTAACAGGACTAGAACGCCCACTAGAAAGCCTAGTGGAAATGGCCTGCCTCATGCACGACATAGGCAATCCGCCATTTGGACATTTTGGCGAAGCAGCTATAAATCATTGGTTTAATAATAATTTGCTAAGCGTTACACCCGAACGTTGTAAAGAGCCAAATACAGGCATTGGCGTTGTTTTTAAACACCTTGCACTGGATATTTGTAACTTTGAAGGTAATGCGCAAGGCATACGTATTATTCACTCTTTGCAAACACTCAATCTAACCTACAGTCAAAGTGCGGGGATTTTAAAGTACACCCGCCCAGCAGGCCTTGATACAAAAGACATACCACAAAATAAAAACTACTTAATGAAAAAAGTTGGGTATTACTACAGCGAAAAAAGCTTCGTAGAAACACTACAAAAAGAATTAACCATAGAGCCTTATTGCCGTCATCCAGCCAGTTATATAATGGAAGCTGCTGATGATATTTCATATTGTCTTGCCGACATTGAAGACGCTGTAGAAAAAGATATTATAAGCACTGAGCTATTATGCATTCAGCTTAAAAGTCACTATAAAAAAGCACTTATAAATCTTACCATTGACGATTCTGAACACCTAGATTTTGTAGATAAAGCCGTAGACTACGCACTCGAACGCGCCAAAGCACAACCATATAACTTTAACAGTGAATTTTTTATATACTTGCGCGTTTCACTCCTGCACCCGCTGGTGAGTCATGCGGCAAAACGCTTTATCGAAAACATAGAGCCGATTTATCATGGCGACTTTAATCATGCCCTTTTAGAGGACAGAAGCCACCTGCATGCTGTTACCAAAGCATTAAAAAATGTAGCGCTTAAATATGTGTTTTCAAACAAAGAAGTCGAAAAGCTCGAACTGCAAGGCTATAGAATCATTAACGGCCTACTTGATTGCTATAAACCATTACTATTATTAAGTAGCGACGATTTTAAACGTGCGCTCAATGGCGATTCACGATTATTAATCGAGTCAAGATTAGTTAAAAAGCTATCTAAAAAGCACTTAAACAGCTACTCACATGCCATTAACGCCATGCAAGAGGAACCTGATCACTTTGCCGCATACGAGTTTTATTACCGTTGTAGATTGATTCAAGATTACATAAGCGGCATGACCGACCAATTTGCCTACGACGAGTATCGTAGCTTAATGGTAATAGACTAATAACGCGGTAAGTTTTAGGCTCTGTCGCCTTTCAGGATTAAAATTTGTTCAATTTAGGGGCAGCGCATGTTTGGCATTTATGCTGTGTTATTGCCTATTTATGGGGAGCAACCACACTGCATAGACTCTGCCTTGCCTAAATACCAGACATACAACCTCGAAAGATAACCAGCCCCTAGATAAATTTTAGTTTTGCGCTTAAAATCGAACTATTAATGTTTAAGCGCTATTTACCTTTATGATCACTTTACTAACACGCCTTACCTTTTGTTTTGCCCTATTTTATAGCGTTAACAGCGCAGCATATAACGAAGCCATGTGCATACTTATAAAACAAGAAATACAGCAAAATAGTGGTGATAAAACAAGTCGAAAATACAGAAACGCAATACGCGACTACAACAATAACTGTAACAAACCCAAACAAGCCCAAACATACCCAAAGCCGCCAATAGAAACAGCTCCGGTTATAACACCAGTGCAATCTCAAGTTGTGGAGCCAACACTTAACACGCCACAAAATCCAGCAACACTACAAACGCCACTGCCCGTTAGTATTGAAAATGAGCAACAATCAAACACGATTGAACAGCCAAATATTAATAATGAAGTAATAATAAATGCAGAGCCTCAAGCCAAATCAGTTATTGATCAACAAAGTACACAGCCACTAAAAAGCAGTGTACCTGTAAAGGTTAAAATACCAGCAAATATAACTGCTCCCGTAGTAAAACCAGCACCGGTTATTGTACCTGCACCAATAGATCAAAGTTCGCTGCTTTTACCTGGCTTATTATTTGTAATAGTAATACTTATTGCTGTGATGGTATTAATACGTTTACGTCGCACTAAACAAAGTAAAACCGAAATTATTGCGCCTGTGGTAGCTGAAACACAGGTACTTAAATCACAAAAAATAGCCCCACCATTAAACGTAACTACGAAAGATGCGCCAACCAAGCAAACACCAATCAATGCGCCTGAAATAATAGATGAAAATAAAACAATAAAGAGCAACCAGCCACAATTAAAAGCCAATAAAACACAAAAAATAAACGCCGACCACAACAATATTGACGAAGTCTTGCCTACAACATTAGCGCAAACAAACGAAGCAACGTTTACTGAAATAAAACCAAAATCAGAACCAAACTACACCGAATTTGCAGCAGCCGCTAAAACCACTGAAGCGCAAGTTAACAAAGCCAATCGCTTCACTGAGCCACAAGTACAAGAACTTGACCCCCATGCTCAGCCGATAAAAAAACAGCCTAAACAAACAACACAATCTTCTGCAACCGTGCACAGTAATACACTCATAAATAATGAGATAAAACCGGTTATCGCAAGCCCAGAACCGTTAAAACCTAGCGAAACTACTGACGATTTACATACACCTAAAAAAGTAGCGACCCCAGAGTTTACCAACTTTAGTTCCGCGCACAATTTTAAAGAACCAGAAATACGCACCTTCGATCCAAATGCTCCGCTACCAGGCGAAAAAGTAATGCCAAAAGCAGCACCAAGGCCTATAAACGCAGAGCATGAAACAACAAAGAGTGCAGCTGAAAAAAAAGAAACAGTAAACAAAGCAAGCAGCAATCCATTTGCAAACTTATCGCTTGATGAAAGCTGGGATCCAAATTCGGCAGAAAAGCCAACTATAGAAGAAAAAAAACGCGCACCTAAATCACAAGCACTCATTGACGCAGAAGAACGCGCTAAAAAAATGCAAACCAAAGAATGATCTGCCTGCGATAAAAACGTAAGTGCGATTTTACATCGCGCTTTGGCTTATAACCTTAACGCTCACCTAACTCCTGTAGACGCAAAGCTTGCTTGCGTGAAAAGCGCAGCTTTTAATTTGTAGATGGGCTTTATCGCCACAACCTTGTACATGCCTAAACACCATGCGAGGTATAAAACCTCACCTACAACAATACAAACACCACACTCAACGAAACCGTAGGTGCGATTTTACATCGCGCTTTATTCTTGGTTTAAATAAAACACCATGCGAGGTATAAAACCTCACCTACAACAATACAAACACCACACTCAACAAAGCGTAGGTGCGATTTTACATCGCGCTTTTGCTCTTGATTTAAATAAAACACCATGCGAGGTATAAAACCTCACCTACATTAATTTAAACACCACTCTCAACGAAAGCGTAGGTGCGATTTTACATCGCGCTTTGTTCTTGGTTTCAATAAAACACCATGCGAGGTATAAAACCTCACCTACAACAATACAAACACCGCGCTCAACAAAGCGTAGGTGCGATTTTACATCGCGCTTTATTCTTGGTTTTAATAAAACACAATGCGAGGTATAAAACCTCACCTACAACAATACAAACACCGCGCTCAGCAAAGCGTAGGTGCGATTTTACATCGCGCTTTGTTCTTGGTTTCAATAAAACACCATGCGAGGTATAAAACCTCACCTACAACAATACAAACACCGCGCTCAACAAAGCGTAGGTGCGATTTTACATCGCGCTTTTGTTCTTGGTTTCAATAAAACACCATGCGAGGTATAAAACCTCACCTACAACAATGTAAACACCGCGCTCAACAAAACCGTAGGTGCGATTTTACATCGCGCTTTTGGTTTTAGTTTCAAATTACTATGAATAACGCATAAATAACCGTAATCCGCTCATTAACCTCATCAATACACATACAGACAGGTTAAAAATTATGAGCCCTGAAAGGCATTTTTAACCACTGAGAATACTCACGTTTAAGATTTGGTAATTGCGTATACAGCATTTTTTTTAACTTTTTTGCAGACAACTTACTACACGGTGATTGTTGCTCAGTAAGCATTATATTTTTTAGTAAAGCTCTACCTGCTTGTGTATCCATTAAAAAATAAATAGCAGCCCAACTACTTGCATAAAGTTTGCTGTTATCGCCTTTTTTCCACGTATCCTCTAAGCCGATTAACCAATTAATTGTAAATACACTTTTAGTAATATTGTTATTCTTTGTCCACGATCTATTTGGTTCAACAATACCTGTTTGCATATTATTTTTAGTCAGCTCAAAGTACTCCGCAAACCCTTCATTTAGCCATCTTGGTGTGTAGCCCAATACAGCCTTATTTATGGCATGCACCGCTTCATGAACCGACGTACGCATTGCACTTTGTGCATTATCATAATGAATAAAAGCAGAATTACTCCCGTGAAAATACATACCCGCAGTGTTTTTAGGATTACCACCGCGATGCTTTATTACCGACTCGTAAGCACTGCGAGTAGCCAAAACCGTTAGGTTTAGTTTCACCTTTTTAAGCGCATGCACACCAATTACTTGGCCATACGCCTTAAATACCGTATTGAGCTTAATGCGCAACTCTTGATTAAATGACGACGGTAAATTAGGTGTATTTAAAGTAAGATCAAAATAATCTAGCGATTCAACAAAACCAGGATTGTAAGTTGCTACTGCAAAGTCAGGCTTTTTATCACTAAAATGAGGAACGCCCTCACTGTCGGTCCACGTAAATATATCGCCATTACGTTTATATTTAACCTCACCTAACGATACATCTACGCAACGCGTATTGTTAACTTGTGATAAGTGATTATCGGCAGACACTAACGTATGTTGCAACGTCGTTGTGCTTACTTTTTCGGGCCGTTTTGTACTTAAAGGCTCAGTAACTATTTGCGATGCTAGATAGTTATATATGCGTTTAACCTCACCAATTGGGTCATTATAATTAAATACCCGTCCAGTAAAATGATTAGCAATAAGTGCCGACGCAATTAGCAGCACAAAAAATACAAACACCACGCGTAATTTAGTTTTAAACATATTTATGGGTGCTCTTTCCACTGTGCTTCAAAGAGATCTTTTTGCTTACCCCTATATTCGCTGCACCACACAAAGTCGGCCGACCCTATCCCTTTTTTACGGCAACGTTTAGGTAGTTTATAAAATGTTGACCAAGCATCAAGCTTAGCAGCATCTTTATAGCTATCGCTGTGCAAAGACATGTTTGATACTTTTTGATTGAGTAGCCAATTGCTATTAGGCGTACGAGTTGAGGTAGAAGAAGTAGCCTGATAAGCGCTACCACTCTTTTTAGGCTTACTGCAGTGATTAGCAAGTAATGTAAATAGCGCTTTATCGCGTGCAGTTAAACGCTCACCTTCTTTATTACTGTAGCCACTTCTAAATTGAGACCGAATAGCTTCGCGCTGCTTTTTAATGCTATCGCATTGGGCTTGTGTGTAAGCCTCACCAGCTTGAGGCAAAGTTGTAGATACGCTAATAAGTACCAGTAAAATCCATTTGATCATTATTCATTCCCTGAATTAAAACTTTAAAAGAGTGTACCTATAAATGTGAAAAAACACATCAACATTACTAATCCAAAAAGCAAAAATTAAAGCTATGGGTGGGAGTTCACATTAGCCTTGGCTTTAATAAAGCGCTCACGAGGTAAAAAACCTCACCTACAATAATTAAACCACCATATTCAACAAAACCGTAGGTGCGATTTTACATCGCGCTTTGGTCTTGGCTTTTACAAAAACACCATGCGAGGTATAAAACCGCACCTACAACAATTAAATACCTATTCGCCTCACATGGCGAGGCGAATAGGTGTTTAATTGCCTCATTGGACAACCTTGTAACGTGTACTACGCCCACCTGCGGCGGTTTTTTTAATGAATCCAAGCGTTTGCAAGTCCGATAAATGGCGTGTTGCGGTTGCACGGCTAACCTTAGCCACTTTTTGATACTGACTCGCACTAATACCCTGTTCAAATTGGCCATCGAGTAACTTATTAAGCACTTTTACTTGCTGCTCACCTAACTTTGTTTGATCTTTACTTGCCCAGTAATTGGTTTTAAAAAGTGTTTGCTCAATATTATTAAGCGTATGGTGTATCGCATTATTGAGCGTACGTAAAAACCACTTAATCCACTTTGTAATACAAAGCTCTCCACGCTGAGTTGCTTCAAGCACTTCGTAGTAGCTTTTTCTGTCTTCTAAAATAGCCACCGACATAGCGTAAAACCGAATTGACTCAGCATGTTCTTGCGCTAATGCCAGGTCGGTTATAAGCCGTGTAATACGCCCATTACCATCCTCAAGTGGATGTATTGTTACAAACCATAAGTGTGCGATAGCTGCCCGAATAAAAGGGTCTATTTGAGGTTCATTTTGCGCTTTGTTAAACCAGTTAAAAAATAGCGAAAGCTCTTTATTTACTCGCTCTTTAGGAGGCGCTGTAAAATGTAATATCGGTTTATCTAAGCGCCCCGACACTACTTGCATAGGCTCGTCACCACGCAATTGCCCGCCTTCAATTTTAGTAAACAAGCTTTGCTCACCTGCAAACAATAAGCGATGCCAATTAAGCACTCGCTCTAAATTAAGCGCTGAGTCTGTGTTATTTATCGCATCAAGCATAATCTCTGCAAGATTATCGCTTTGCACAGTTGTTGGGTAAGGCTGCTCATCAATATTGAGCTTTTTTGCAAGTGAAGAGCGAACCGAAAATGCATTAAGTTTTTCGCCCTCAATCGCACTGGAGTGAATAATATTTGCAAGTAAGGTATCAAGGGCCTGCTGCTTTTGATGAGCAGTTTGCACGCCCATACGCCCTACTAATAAACCTTGATTATATGAAAGCTCCCTTAGTAAAGGAGCAAGAGCCGCATCATCCCACGTAAAGTTTGGCCAGTTTTGCTGTTGCCATATCCACATAGTCTTTATGTCCTAAAATTGATTAGCTTCAGTCTACGTCAATTATTCGCCTCATACAATGAGGCGAATAATTGAGTTAATTGCCTCATTACTTTTAAGCGCTACACAGAGAAGAAATAAACAAGCGATTTTACATCGCGCTTTGGCTTATATAACCTTAACGCTCACCTAACACCTGTAGACGCAAAGCTTGCTTGCGTGAAAAGCGCAGCTTTTAATTTATAAATGGGCTTTATCGCCACAACCTTGTACATGCCTAAACACCATGCGAGGTATAAAACCTCACCTACATTAATTTAAACACCACATTAAACGAAACCGTAGGTGCGATTTTACATCGCGCTTTGTTCTTAGCTTTTACAAAAACACCATGCGAGGTATAAAACCGCACCTACATTAATTTAAACACCACTCTCAACGAAACCGTAGGTGCGATTTTACATCGCGCTTTTGGTTTTAATTTATTTTTCGAACCTAAATAAACGCATCCATATTTGGTAATTGTATTATTTGCTCACTCAGCTTATTTGCAACTTTATTAATTATTTTTATGCATAAATGAATGTGGGATAATTCAGAAGTAAATAAGTTATTTTTGAGTTTAAATGTATATTTATCGTCCACAAGTTAACTTTACCTTATTTATAAATAATAGAATCGAATCTAAAATATAAATTACTTAAGCTAAGTTAATGACACTTTGAGATTGATAGCTCACTTAAGCAACTGCAGAAGCCCAGCTTGCTATTAGGGCGTGTGACCTTTCGTGATTAATTTTGCAGCAGACTGTTTGGTATTCAGGCAAGGCAGAGTCTATGTGGTGTGGTGTGGTGTGGTTATTCCCCATAAATAGGCGATAACGCAGCATAAATACCAAACATGCACTGCCTTTTGGGTTTTTTTAGGGACAATTAACTCTTTGTTGCTCGGCTTTTACTTATTCTTGCATGGATGTAAGCCAGTAGGGTAAAGCAGAAGCAGTCACCGAGCCCACTAGGTTACAAACCTCGCGCCGCGATTAAATAGCCCCTAGATTGAACAAATTTCAACCCACAAAGGTCAACACGCCCTAAATAAAACAAATATCAATTTTAATGTTCACTAGAAAACTGATAGGTTATTATTACAGTTTTTATCAATGGTTAGTTTTTCGTGGCAAATGAAGTTATACAGAAAATAATTAAGTACTTGCAGCAAAACACCGACATTGACGTGGTTTGGTTATATGGCTCCCACGCAAAAGGGACGGCACAACCCCATAGTGACATTGACTTAGCCGTAGCATTTAAAAACTTTGACCTGGAGTTCTTTGATAAGCGCCTTAGACCAAAAGAGCTTGAGCTTGAAATAAGTAATGCACTTAATCTTAACGAACAACTTATTTCGATTGTTGATATAAATATTATTCCAAGTTATTTAGCTTTCAACGTTATTGAATATGGAAAAATAATTATAAGCAATAATAGTGTTAGAGCGATGAAAGAGCAGCAGCGTATATATAGCCAGTTCGAATTTGAAACCATAGCGAGTAAACATGACTGATACCGGAATTACACTTTATTTAAGTGAAGTAACACGCCATATTGACGAATATATGCAAGAACTCGACGAACTCAGTCAAATCGATTCACTTAATAGCAGAGATTACCGAGCTGCAGAGCGATTACTACAGTTAATGACCGAGGTGTGTATTGGTTTATCAAAGCATTGGCTTAAGCAGCACAAAAGTAGTACCAGTAGCAACGCCTATCAAACATTTAGCGAACTTACTAATTTAGGCTTTTTGAGCGAGGCAGAACTACTGTCATGGCGTAAAATTATAGGCTTACGAAATGCACTTGTTCATGATTACTTAAATATTGATCAAAGTATCGTTAAAACAATCATTAAAAAGCAACACTACATAACTATGCACGCATTTAGTATTAAAGCGATTACAGAGCTAAACAAAGATTCATAGATAAAACCTCACCTACAATAATGTAAACACCGCATTCAACAAAAGCGTAGGTGCGATTTTACATCGCGCTTTGGCTTATATAACCTTAACGCTCACCTAACACCTGTAGACGCAAAGCTTGCGTGAAAAGCGCAGCTTTTAATTTGTAGATGGGTTTATTCGCTGCAACCTTGTACACGCCTAAACACCATGCGAGGTATAAAACCTCACCTACAACAATGCAAACACCGCGCTCAACAAAAGCGTAGGTGCGATTTTACATCGCGCTTTGGCTTTTAAACAAAGCTCACTCAAACACCTGTAGACGCGAAGCTTGCTTGCGTGAAAAGCGCAGCTTTTAATTTGTAGATGGGTTTATTCGCTGCAACCTTGTACACGCCTAAACACAATGCGAGGTATAAAACCTCACCTACATTAATTTAAACACCACTCTCAACGAAACCGTAGGTGCGATTTTACATCGCGCTTTGGCTTTTAAACAAAGCTCACTCAAACACCTGTAGGCGCAAAGCTTGCTCGCGCGAAAAGCGAAGCTTTTAAAATAATTTACTTATATCGCGTTGGCAATGGCAAACAAGGGGCGGATACCGCCGACCGCCCCTTGGAACGCCACGGCGCCCCGAGGATCACACTATTTCCTCAATTTAAATTAATGATATGAACGTAAACGCTTTTTAACAGCATCCATGCTGTTAATTACTCATCATTAATTAAATTTCGGGTGTGATCACGGGGGGATGGCTTGGCAACAGCCTTCAATTCAATAATGAGTTAATGCTTGTTTACAATGCACTTTTAAGTAAACTAACCACTCGCAAACAGGGAGTGGTTTTAATGCAGCAAATTGGTATTTACGAGCAGTTAATTACGCAAGTAATTAAGCAAAACCTAAATCGTGATCAGTTTTATGTGGGCGAGCGCCAGCTTGAAACGGCCGAAGCGGCAACTTGGCTTTCACGCTTTTTAAGTAAACTTGTAACGCATGCAATCGATGCCATTCCTAACTCAAACGAGCGCCTACAAGAACAAATTAGCCTAGCTAACAGCCTTGTACTTTGGCTTAAAGATCATATTTGCGATGACGAGCTAATTAACGAAAACCTTATCGACAGCCAAGGCCGAATACTTACCGCGCTATTTAATACCCAAAACCCTATTGCCGCCAACCTTAAAGATTACTCAAGCGATATATTCCCACTCACAGGCCTTACGCAAAGCGAATTATTTAGCGGTGCTAATGCAGGTATATCGCTCGAAACCGAGCTAAAGCGCGAAATTAAATCGTCCGACACTATTTATTGGCTTGTCTCATTTATAAAATGGACAGGGCTGCGCATTTTTAAAAATGAGCTTGAAGCATTTACCAAAAGCGGTAATAAACTCAAAGTTATTACTACTTCGTACATGGGCGCAACGGATGCTAAAGCGGTTGAATTTTTAGCAAACCTGCCAAATACCGAAGTAAAGCTAAGTTATAACAATCAGCAAGAACGCCTACATGCTAAATCTTACTTATTTATGCGCAATACGGGTTTTCATACCGGTTATATTGGCTCGTCTAACTTGTCGCATTCGGCGCTTACCAGCGGCCTTGAATGGAACTTAAAAATTACCGCACAAGAAATCCCGCACATAATAGCTAAAACCAAAAGTACGTTTGAAACCTACTGGGAATCAAAAGATTTCGAGCTATTTACAGGCGCTGTTGAGTGTAAAGAAAAGCTCATTAATTCACTTAACGAGCAACGCGGTGTTGGGCAATCAAGCAGCCAGTTTTATTTTGATATAACACCAAAAACGCATCAGCTCGCTATTTTAGAAAAGCTAAGTGTTGAGCGCAGCGTACATAATCGTTTTAAAAACTTAGTAGTTGCCGCAACCGGCACAGGTAAAACAATAATATCGGCGTTCGACTTTAAAACCGTTTACGATAAAAACCCAAATGCTCACTTTTTGTTTGTAGCCCACCGAGAAGAAATACTAAAACAAGCGCAAAGCGCTTACCGTGGAGTGCTTAAAAATAACGACTTTGGTGAGCTGTGGGTCGGTAACTACAAGCCACAACGCTACAATCAATTATTTGCGTCAATCCAAACATTAAACAGCCAAATTGAATCACTCAATTTAACCAATGATTACTACGACTACATAGTAATCGACGAAGTACATCACGTAAGCGCTGCCAGTTATCGCGCTATATTAAACCACTTTACGCCTAAAATATTGCTTGGCTTAACCGCTACACCAGAACGACAAGATGGCGCAAATATACTCGATGATTTTTGCGGAGTAATAGCCGCTGAAATTCGCTTACCAGAGGCAATAAATCAACGCCATTTATGCCCGTTTCAATACTTTGGACTAGATGACGACACCGACCTAAGCCAAATAACATGGCGAGGCGGCCGTTACGATATAAGCGAGCTAAGTAACCTTTATACAGGCGAGAACAGCAGCGCTAACAAAATTATATCGAGCCTTGCTGATATCGTAACCAACGTACACGCTATTAAAGCACTCGCGTTTTGCGTAAGCCAAAAACACGCTGAATTCATAGCCTCTAAATTTAACTTAGCAGGCATAAACGCCGATGTACTCACCAGCAAAAACACCAATGAGCGCGCGGCTAAACAGCAAGCACTGCGCCAAAGCGAAATACAAATACTTTGCGTGGTTGATATTTTTAACGAAGGCGTCGATATTCCAGAGGTCGATACTCTACTGTTTTTACGCCCAACTGAAAGCCTAACGCTATTTTTACAGCAACTAGGTCGTGGTTTGCGTTTACCCGACAACAGCCAAAAGCAATGCTGTACCGTACTCGATTTTGTAGGTAATGCTCGCCCAGAATACGACTTTGCCAGTAAATTTCGAGCACTCATTGGTAAAAGCACCCAACCGATAAAAACCGAGATTGAAAACAACTTCCCGCATTTACCGCTGGGTTGCCGTATTGAGCTGCAAAAACATACTCAACAAACAATATTAAAAAATATTCAGCAAGCTATAAACTCTAAACGCCGTTTACAGCAGCTTATAAATAGCTATTCGCAACATACTAATGACGCGCTAACGCTAAGTAACTTTTTACGTATAAACCCACAAGTCACGCTTGAAGATATATACAAACCAAAAGATAAAAAACTCGGCGGCTGGCACTGGTTAAAAGGTGATGAAATACCCGCAAATCAAGCCGATATTTATGCCGCGTATTACCGCGCTATAAACACTCAATTACTCGGCTGCGATTCAATCAGTTATTTATGCTTTTTACGTGATTTATGTAATAACAACTTTAGCTTTATGCCAACAGCACAAAACCAACAGTACGCGCTTATGGCGCATTACAACTTTTGGGATACCACTGGCACAAGTTTAGGGTTTAAATCGCTTGAACAAAGCTTACAAGTACTTAAACACAAAGAGCTACAGCACGAACTTGCTCAAGTAATTACACTATTAATAAACCGTATTCACCAACAAGAAAGTGATTTAGTGTGTTTACCTAATCACGCAATAAAATTACACAGCCGCTATACGCGACAGCAAATACTCGCAGCTTTTGGGGCTCACACGTTTGATAAAAAATCGACCGCCCGCGAAGGCGTTTTAGAATTTAAAAACCAAAACTTAGAGCTGTTATTTGTAACACTGAATAAATGCGAAAAAACATATTCACCAACCACGCTGTATCACGACTACGCAATCAGCCCTACCCTGTTCCATTGGCAAACGCAAAACAGCGCCCGCCCAGAACACGGCCGTGGCCTAAGTTATATTCAGCACCAGCAAACAGGCAAAACTATCCTGTTATTTGTGCGTGAGCAAGGCAAAGATGAAAACGGCAGAACCATGGGATTTGTAAACTACGGCGAGGTAAAATACCAAAGCCACAACGGCAGTCAGCCGATGAATATAACGTGGGAGTTAACCAACCCCATGCCAAGTGAAATGTGGCATGAGGCTGGGAAGTTAGCTGTTGGGTGATTGAAAAAACCATTAGGTACAAAAAACAATTTTTGCACCTAAATCCATGAAATACAATAACAAAATCCAAAGGCTCTCAAGTGAAAATATTTCAAAATGTTAAAAATTGGCTGATAAAACACCTTCCTGTAGAAGAAGATATCGCATTACACGAAAACAGCTCATTCCATAAGTGGGTCGGTTACCCACTACTAATAATATTTATATTCGCTATTTTCATTACCTTTGACCTGTACCAGAAAGGAGTATACAGCTTAAATAAGGATCTACTCATAACTACAGAAACTCTAAGTGATTTTGCTAAATTTTACGCATTTCCAATAACAGCTTTAACAATACCCTTAACGTTAGGTGTTATGTTTAACCGGTTTCATTCATCAAAGCAGAAAGCCAAAAGCAACCGTTTGATTGAACATAATAATCTTGTTAATAACTACTTTTCACATTTTAGTAACTTCAATAGTTATACTGATACGCTTGAAGTTAAATATAAATCAGTAGGGCTTAAACTATCAGCTCAACGACTGTATCGTATCCTATTTCAAAATTGTAGCCTTTTAAAGTTCGACGCGACAGTACAGAAAGATTGTATTGATATTATTATTGATTCAGCTTTTATTGAACTTGATAAGTATAAAAGTCATATCTTTATAAATAACCACTACACAGTTGAAAAAGAAGTTATCGAGGGTCTTGAGTTACTTTGGTCAACTAGAAAAGACTCTCAAATTTATGAATATTTGGAAGAACTAAAATTAATAATTATAGATTTGCTTAACTTTCATGGAATCATAAATAGTAAAGAAATTGAAAAGTACTTTTATATGGAATATGAAAAAAACATGAAAAAAAACTTTAAGACTGACAACCTTTCCGGTGATTCATGTAAATTAAAATGAGAAAAATAAATTTTATTAACGAGTAATTACAATATTTCCTATTTTTATAATGAGAATAAAAAAATAGAAAACATTGTAAGCACTAATGATTTAAATATAGCCAATTTATAATTTGGTAATAATTTTTCGTGGCAAACGTTTAATAACGAAACTACTTGGGTAATCCCCCCGAAAAATA